>DASXYW010000087.1:0-56245 GCA_036502265.1 Steroidobacteraceae bacterium
CCGGCAGCAAGGGTGGGCGAATGGCCGCGGATATTGAGCTGGCAGGAGCGCGCCATCAGGGCGAGCTGATCGCCAGGCTGGCAGTCAAGGTCTTCGGCTAGTTCGAATAAACCCTCAAGGGGCTTTGCGGGCGAGCTCTCCGAGGGATCCGGTCAGGCTCTCGCCGGATAGATTCGGGACCGGCGGAATGCCCAGCAAATCAAAAAATGTGGGCACCACGTCGTAGGCGCTGCGCATACCGTATTCGCCCGGTTGGATGCCCGCGGCATCGATGAAGGCGAATCCCGGGCCGCCAGTATGTCCGCCGGTGCGGCGGTACGGAATCGGCCCGATCTGGCCGTACGTCGGATGCACCAGGCCCATCGGCGCACCGCTCCAGAGAATGACGATGTCCGATTCGGTCGGTCCCATCGCCATCGGGTCAGATCCAGCGGGAAACTCGATCTCTTGAATCACGCCTTGACCGCTGACGGGATCCCGGCATTCCCTGAGCGTTGCAACCAGCTCATCGCGAACTGCCTGGTACTGGCTGGGGTCGACGATTCCAGATGACTCCCGGCCACGCAGGTTGATCCTTATCCGACCGTCGTAAAACGAGGGCAGCGCAAAGGCGGGCATCCGATGCCAGAATGGCTGATAGCGCGCAGCCGGCATCCAGTCGAGCGAGAACGATGGCGCCGGCCCGGACCCAGCCGCCAGCCGATCCAACAGGCGCTTGATCCGTTTGGCCGTGCTCGGCATGAATCGTCGTGGCAATCGCCGCCATAGCGGCTCGCGTGGCGCAGGCGGTGCGGCCGGAAGGCCGGCGGCGATCCAGCTGTCCCACGATTCGGGTTCCATCAAAGCCGTCTGCCCATCGAGGTTGGCCGACGCCGCAGCCTTGCGATCAAAGTAGGCGCTTCCAAAAGCGCGTCGATAGAGAAGTTCAGCGAGCAGCAACATGCTCGCAGCATCAGACCGATTCGGGCCCATGCCGTGCATTGAAAAGATGACCGTGGCAGCCTCCGGAAACGCTGCGCGAAGTTCCGCGATCAAGTCGTCGATGGCGGCGTAGACCGTGCGGATGCCCTCTGCCCCGGCGACGGCAGACGGGCAAGCATGCAGCGGATGGCTCGAATCGATCCCGTGCCAAAGACCTTCCAGTGCCGAATGAGCCTCGCTTACCGTGAGTAGCGCGAGTTCCCAATCGGGCAGGCGCTCGCGAAACAACCAGTGCGCGACACGAGTCCGCATTCGCACTCCGGCGCTCAACTGATCGCCCATCCGCTTCGATGCCGCCAACGAGTTCCAGGGCGTCCCATAGAGCCACTCGTCCGCGGGATAGGCACCGAACCTTGCACTCACCTCGTCGAGCAATGCCGGCGGATTCGACATGCAGGCCACGCCCGGATCGTGCGCCCCCCAGGCCACGATGCCGCGAGTGCGAGGAGCGCGCGCCAGATCGAAATAGGTCGGATCAAATACCACGGCCCGCCGACCGAGCGCGTCGGTGAATGGCGCGAGCCCGGTGCCTTCCTGGCGAACTGCGTAGGTGGATGGATCGAAGTGCACTGCCGCCCATCTGCCGGCCGCGCTGGGCGAAAGGCCGGTCGCGATGTGCTCCCCGGCCAGGCCGGTTCGCCGTGCCGGGCCATGATCAAGCCAGAAGCGCGCGCTGCGTTCGGACAAGGCGCGCAATGCCGGCATGTGTCCTTCCGCCATCAGTTGGCGACCGACCGCTTCATCGTATCCGTCAAGGTATATGGCAAGGACTCGGGGCAATCCTAATTCCTCATGTCAGTGTTTCGAGCGGCGACAAACGTGAGCGCGATTTAATCGTATGCCGACACTGGGCATTCGGACAAATAGTTCGGGAATTGAACGTAATGAGCGGCGGCCGGCACTGCAACTCACTAGGCGCGCCACCGCAGCCAACGGCGTCTTTTTGGCGCATTCAGCCGTACGCCGGCAAGGCGTGAGGCCACGGCGCGCTCTCGTCGGTTGAGGGAACGTAGCCACTCGCGCATGGGCTCGAAGTCCTCTACCGTCTTGGCTCCTTCGGGTGGAGTCTCGTTATTCTTCAGGTACTCGCCAGCCCACGTGGCCAGGTAGTTGACCGTGACGATATCGGTGACGAGTGCGCCGACCAGCCGGCGGCTGCGCACACCGGCCCAAAAGAATCGATCTCCTGCCACGGACAGTTGCTTTGGCATTAATGCCCAGAAGCTGAGCAGGTGGTATGAGCCGGGTAGAAACACGAAGCAATTCGTATCGACGTGTACGGCCACGGGCTCGTCCGGCACGGGCAGGACCGATCCATCCGGCCGATTGAAGCGGCGTCGAGCGATGACGTAGTCGCATTTTCTGCTCGCCCTGGCGGCAGCTTCAAGGCATATCTCCAGGTGATTGCAGTCGATCCAATTGTCCGCATCCAGCAGTGCGATCGCATCAAATCCTTCGGCCGCTGCGAGCAGCCCACCGATGCCGCGTGGCGTATTGCCGTAATCTGCATGCGCATGATCCAGCCGCAAATGCCGCACACCCTCCTCCTGGTCGATCCAATCCTGTGGCTTGCCATCAGCGACTAACAGATGTTCGGTGTCGACGGATTGGCCTCGCACGCTGCGGATGCAACGCTGCAAGGTCGGCTGATCCTCGCTGTGATAGGGCGTGACGACGATGCAACGGCGGGTAGGCATAGCTGATGGTGACGCGGCAGGCACGATGTTGGCAAAACTGGTGGCCTATTGGTACAGCCCCGGTTTGTGTCGCCGGTACCGAGCACCATTATGTACTTCCAGTCCAGTTCCGACCTGTAAGTTATGACAGCTAGACAGAAGGCGAGCCGCTGCCCAATTTAGCGCTGCACGTCAGGAAGACAAACGGAGCGATCGGCCAATGGCTTTATATAACCACGCCAAGTATCTCGCCGTGGACAATGGAGACTTGTTCGATCACCTGATTGCACCTGGTACTCCAGCTCCGGTATCGGCCATCTATCGCTGTGAAGCCTGTGGGCGTGAGTGCGTGTCCACTCACGGCCATCCGCTTCCTGCGCAGAATCATCATCAACACAACCCGCCTGCGAACATTCAGTGGCGAGCGATCGTGGCATCCACACACCGGTAGTAAGCACAAGCAAACTTGGCTAACTGAGGGGGCTTCAGATTGCTGTCGAGTCGGCAACCCAAGAAAGACAGTATGCCGGAGAGAGGACTCGAACCTCCGACCCGCGCATTACGAATGCGCTGCTCTACCAACTGAGCTACTCCGGCGCGAAGGCCGGGTATGTTAAGCACCGATCACGCGCTGCGCCAGTGGCGGCCAGGAATTGGGCGCTGCCGCCAGGCAGGCCGGCGCGGCATTTAGCCGCGACGGCGAAGACGGATTACCAGATCGATGCCCGCGACTTCCATGCCCGGCGGTGTCGGGGGCAGCCGACTGAACTCCACGTCGCGCAGCGCGACATCGGTCAAGGCACCGGTTTGCTCATCCTGAAAGTGATAATGCGGGTCGACGTTGGAATCGAACCAGGCGCAAGTGCCGTCCAGCGTAAGCTGCCGGATCAGGCCATGCGCTGCGAACAGGTTCAGGGTGTTGTAGACGGTCGCCTTCGACACCCGGGCGCCATCGCGAACCAGCGCTTCCGCGATCTGTTCAGCGGACAGGTGCTGCGGGGCGCCGAGCAGAATAATTGCGATCTGCAGGCGCTGATCGGTGACGCGAATGCCGCAGGCGGCGAGCCGCGTCGCAGCGTTGCCCGAGGGCGATTCGACGTCCGTGGTCTCAGTTCCCATCGAATTCATTTATAGCCTCAGGCGCGCAGCTGTCGCGGCAGGCTGAACACCACGTGCTCCTCGCAGCCGGCCTGCTCCACCGGAAGTTCAGCGCCCCAGGTGCGCAGCCGCTCGACCACCTCCTGCACTCGTACCTCGGGAGCCGAGGCGCCGGCGGTGACGCCAATCGTGTCCTTGCCATCGAGCCACTCTCGCTTCAGATCGTCGGCGCCGTCGACCAGATAGCCGGGGATGCCGGCGCGATCGGCCAGCTCGCGCAGGCGGTTGGAATTGGAACTGCTGCGCGAACCGACCACCAGCAGCACGTCGCACTGCCCCAGCAGATTCTTGACCGCATCCTGGCGATTCTGGGTCGCATAGCAGATGTCCTCTCGTCGCGGCGCCTGCAGTGTCGGGAAACGCGCACGCAGCGCTGCCACCATCAGCGCGGTGTCGTCTACCGACAGCGTGGTTTGGGTGACAAATGCCAGCCTCGACGGATCGCGCACCTGCATGCGCTCGACATCCTCAATGCTCTCGACCAGATAGATCTGTCCCCCGAAGCTGGTATCGAAGCGCCCCATGGTGCCTTCGATCTCCGGGTGGCCGGCGTGCCCAATGAGAATTACCTCGAACGCCTCGCGCGCGAAGTGTACGACTTCCATGTGCACCTTGGTCACGAGCGGACAGGTGGCATCGAATACCTGGAGTCGCCGGCGAGCGGCTTCCTTCTCGACCGCCGTCGACACGCCGTGCGCGGAGAACACCACGTTGGCCCCGTCCGGTACCTCCTCGAGCTGCTCGACGAATACCGCACCGAGCGCGCGCAGGCGCTCGACGACGTGACGATTGTGTACCACCTCATGACGCACATAGATCGGCGCACCGAACAGCTGCAGTGCGCGCTCGACAATCTCGATCGCGCGGTCGACACCGGCGCAAAAGCCACGGGGGTTGGCGAGCACTATCTGCATGACGACATCCTAGCGGGCATTGAGCCAGGCATCGAGCAGTAGCAACGCGGCGCCAACGGAGATGGCGGAATCGGCCACATTGAAGGCGGCAAAGTAATGCTGTCCCCAATGAACATGAATAAAATCAACCACATATCCGAATCGAAGGCGATCGATTACGTTTCCCAGCGCACCGCCGAGAATCAGCGCCACGGCGCTGGCCAGAAGGTGCGCACGCCGATTGATGCGCCGCAGCCACAGTCCGAGCGCCGCACTGACGACGATCGCCAGCACGGTGAAGAGCCAGCGCTGCCAGCCGGCCGCATCGGCCAGAAAGCTGAACGCCGCGCCGGGATTGTGGTAACGGGTGATTTCCAGTACCGGCAGCACGACGACCGACTGATAGAGGTCCAGACTGCGCTCGATGGCCGCCTTGCTAACCTGATCGATCAGAATGACCAGCGCGCTCAGCCACAGGTACACCAATCCGCCCCGGTAGGCCTCCGCCACCACGGTAGTCGCGCCGTGCGGATCTGCGGCCTTCATCAGGAGTAGCGCCGCATCTCGCCCGGCAGGAATAGATTGCCGACGCAGCGACCGCAGATCTCGGGATGATCGGCCGACTGACCCACGTCCGGCCGGTGGTGCCAGCAGCGGACGCACTTGCGCTGGCTCGACGGGCGCACTTGCAGCCACACTCCCCCGCTCTCAAACCCGGCCGCCGCGACCGCTTCCGCCGGCGCCTGGTCCGCAGCCTCGAGCTTATGCACGCGCGCCTCGGATGTGATCATCAGGAAACGCAGCTCCGCGCCGAGCGCAGCCAGCCGTGGAAATTGTTCCGCATTGCACCATACCTCGAGTTCCGCATCGAGGGGCGCGCCGATCTCGCCGGCTACGCGCAGTCGCTCCAGTTCGCGTGCGACGTCGATTCGAAGCAGCATCAATGCCGGCCAGTCGATGCTGTCGGCTGGTAGCGCCGGCAGGTCATGCCAGGTAGCCAGAAATACCGACTCGGCACGCTCGCCGCGCAGGTGTCGCCACAGCTCCTCGGACGTGAACGACAGGATCGGCGCCAGCCAGCGCACCATGCTCTCGGCAATGTGCCACATCGCGGTCTGGGCCGACTGGCGCGCCTGTCCCGCGGCCGGCGTGGTGTAGAGACGATCTTTCAGTATGTCGAGATAGAACCCACCCAAGTCGATGATGCAGAAGTTGTGCACCATCTGATAGATCAAATGATATGAATACTGCCGGTAGGCCTCGACCACCTGTTGCTGCAACTCCCGGGTGCGCGCCAGCGCCCAGCGGTCGAGCGCGACCAGCTCGGCGATTGGCACCGCATGGGCCTTGGGGTCGAAGTCATGCAGATTGCCGAGCAGGAATCTGAGCGTGTTGCGCATGCGCCGATAGGAATCGGCGATCCGCTTGAGAATCTCCTGCGACAGGCTCATCTCGTTGGCATAGTCGGTCGCGGCGATCCACAGTCGCAGCATGTCCGCGCCCAGCGTGCGCATGATGTCCTGCGGCTCGATACCGTTGCCGAGCGACTTGGACATCTTGCGGCCCTTATCATCCACGGTGAAACCGTGGGTCAGCACGCCGCGATAGGGTGCCCGCGAGTACAGGGCCTCCGACATCAGTAGCGAGCTGTGAAACCAGCCGCGGTGCTGATCTGATCCTTCCAGATACAGGTCGACCGGGGCGTGAAAATCGCTGCGAATCGCGGGCACGCATTCGAACGACAGGCCCGAATCGGCCCAAACATCCATGACATCGCCGAGCTTGTCGTACTGCGCGGCCTCGGCGCCGAGCAACTCGGCCGGATCGAGCGCGAACCACGCGTCGATGCCGCCGACCTCGACCCGCGCCGCGACCTGTTGCAGCAGCTCCTCGGTGCGGGGATGCAGCGCGGCGGTCTCCTTGTGCAGGAATAGCGCCAGCGGCACTCCCCACAGGCGTTGACGCGAGATGCACCAGTCAGGGCGCGTCTCGATCATGCTGGTCATGCGCTGCTCGCCCCAGGACGGAGTCCAGCGCACCTGCTTGATGTCGCGCAGGGCGTTGGCGCGCAACCCGTGTTGATCCATGCTGATGAACCACTGCGGCGTGGCGCGAAAGATCAGCGGGGTACGGTGGCGCCAGCAATGCGGATAGCTGTGACGCAACGGTTCCTGATGCAGCAACGCTGCACGCTGCTCGAGCTGCTGCACGATCGCGGTGTCGGCCTGTGACAGCTTGAGTCCGGCGACCAGGGGCGTGTCGGCCACGAAGCGGCCGTCCGGTCCCACCGGGTTGACCACCGGCAGGTGATAGGCGGCGCCGACCACGTAGTCTTCCTGGCCATGGGCCGGCGCGGTGTGCACCGCGCCGGTCCCGGCCTCGAGCGTGACGTGCTCGCCAAGAATGACCGGCACGCGCTTGGGCAGCCACGGGTGTTGCAGCTGCAATCCCTCGAGCGCACCGCCGCTGAATTCGCCCAGCGCTTGCGTCGCGCTGATGCCAAAACGGGCCAGCGATGCATCCTTCAAATCGGCTGCGAGCACCAGCGTCTGCCGCTGGCCTGCACGCTCTACGGCCACGGCGACGTAGCGGAAAGCATCGTTGACGGTCACGGCCTCGTTGGCGGGCAGCGTCCAGGGCGTCGTGGTCCAGATCACCACCGACACGACGGCGCCCAGGCGCGCGCGATCGATACCGGTGCGATGCGCGAAATCGGCCAGATCGGGCACGGCGAATGCGACATCGATCGCGATCGAAGTCTTGTCCTCGTATTCGACTTCCGCCTCGGCCAGCGCCGAACGGCAGTCCAGACACCAATGCACCGGCTTGGCGCCGCGATACAGATGGCCATTGCGAATGATCTTGCCGAGCGCGCGGATCTGCTGCGCCTCGAAGCGCGGATCCATGGTCAAGTAAGGCCGTTCCCAATCGCCGAACACTCCCAGCCGGATGAAGTCCTTGCGCTGCGCATCCACCTGCGCGGCCGCGAAGGCGCGACAGGCAGCGCGAAATCCCGCGGCGTCGAGCTTCTGGCCGGGCTTGCCGTGCTTCTTCTCCACTGCCAGCTCGATCGGCAGCCCGTGGCAATCCCAGCCCGGGATGTAGGGCGCGTCGCGTCCGTCGAGCGTATGCGACTTGACCACGATGTCCTTGAGAATCTTGTTGACCGCATGGCCCAGATGAATCACGCCATTGGCGTACGGCGGACCGTCGTGCAGCACGAACGACGGGCGGCCGCGAGCAACCTCGCGAATGCGCTCGTAGATGCGCAGCTCCGACCAGCGCTTGAGCTGCGCCGGTTCGCGCTGCGCCAGATCGGCTTTCATCGGAAAGTCGGTCTGCGGCAGATTGATCGTCTTCTTGTAGTCCACTACTGACTCACCGCCGGTCGCAGCCATGCTCATGCACCCAGCGCTCGCCGGGCTTCGGCGGCATCGCGTCGCATCTGCTGCACCATTGCATCCATCGAAGGAAAGGTCGCCTCATCTCGTAGCCGCGCCACGAATTCGACCTCCAGCTCCTGACCATACAGGTCGGCATCGAAATCGAATAGGTACGCCTCGAGCAGCATCTCGTTGCCGTGAACCATCGGACGGGTGCCGAGGTTAGCTACCGCTGCGCGGCTCGCGAATCCCGGACCGCTGACGCGCACCGCGAACACCCCCTTCAGTGGCGCGCGCCGCCGCTTGACCGGCAGGTTAGCGGTGGGGAAACCGATCGAGCGGCCAAATTTGTTCCCATGGCGGACGCGGCCACGCATGCTGTAGGCGCGGCCGAGAAGCCGGTGCGCGGTAACGAATTCCCCCACCTCGAGCGCGCTTCGCACCCGACCGCTACTGACGCGCTCGCCATCGATCGGCACCGCCGCCACCAGTTCCACGCCGAATCCAAACTCCGCCGCATGCTCGGCGCACCAGGCCGCACTGGTCGCACCGCCGCGTCCAAAGCGGAAATCGTGCCCGACCACGATACAACGCGTCCCGGCAGCAGCCAGCAGCTGCATGAACTGCGGGCCGGTCAGATTGCGCAGCCGCTCGCCGAAGCTCAGCACGCACAACCGTTCCAGGCCGTAGGCCGACAACAGGCGCCAGCGCTCGCGGAAGTTTGTGAGTCGGGCGGGCGGATTGGCGGCCTGCAGGTATTCGCGCGGCAGCGGCTCGAAGGTAACCATCATGGCCGGCACCTTAAGGCGCGCGGCGTGTGCTCGCACGCGATCGATCAGCACCCGATGGCCCAGATGCAGCCCGTCGAAGCTTCCGATCGTGACGACGCAATCGCGTGAATGGACCGAATCAAGTCGGCGGATGAGCTCCATGATCCCCTAGGCGATGCTGGGTGCGACTGCGGCCGCCGAGTGCCGGCTCCCAGGCCGGTAAACGCTTGATCATAGCCTGTTTCGCGTCAATTCTGGCGGTTGCGTTGACATCCAGGGGGCCGCTGACCACACTACGCGGCCCCACGAAGTTAGGAGCCTAGACGGGTGGCCAATACGAAATCGGCGGAGAAAGCGGCGCGACAGGCAGAAAAGCACCGCGCTCACAACGTGACCTTGCGCTCGCGCATGCGCACGGCGATCCGCCAGGTGATTCATGCCATCGCCAAGGGCGACAAGGATGCGGCACTGAGCAGCTACCGCGCCGCGGTGCCGATGATCGACACGCTGGTCGGCAAGCGCATCATCCATCGCAATCAGGCCGACCGTCACAAGAGCCGGCTCGCCGCCCGCGTCAAGGCTCTATCGCGCTGACCGGTCCTGAGCGTGGCGTTGCGCCGCGCCGCTCGTAGTCATCCAGCGCCAGCAGCAGCGACAGGCGCGAATCTCCGCGCGCCACATCGCGCCAGTGCTGGCCTTCCGGCCAGGGTTCGAGCGCTCCCGCCAACGCCCACAGCATATTCAGTGACGAGGTGACGCCGGCGCGTCGCAGCTCGAAGAAAGTACGCACCGGTCCGCGACGGCGCAGCTCCTGAGCACTGTGCACGCCAATCTCTGCCAGCATCTGCTCGGTGCGCGCCCCGAGATTGCGCAGATCGCGCACCCGCAGTTTCAGCTTGCCGGCCGCGATCCGCGCGCGGACTTTGGAGTTGCGCATGACGCATTGTGCTCCAGAAATTGCATTACCGCGTCGGCCAGCTCGCGCGTGCCACGGCCGGTGGCCGCAGAGATCAGCAATCGCGGTCCGCGGTAGCGAAGCCGCCGCGCGATGTCAGTGGCAAGCCGCTCGGCCTCTTCATCGGGCAACAGATCGCGCTTGTTGATCACCAGCCAGCGCGGCTTGGCGGCCAGCTCGCGGCTGAATTTCTTGAGCTCGGCGACGATCGAACGCGCATCGCGCACCGGATCGGCCTCGGGGTCGAGTGGCTGTATGTCGACCAGATGCAGCAGCACGCGCGTGCGCTGCAGGTGTTTGAGAAACCGGATACCGAGTCCGGCGCCCTGTGCCGCCCCTTCGATCAGCCCCGGAATATCCGCCATGACGAAGCTGCGGTGGGCCCCGCAATCGACCACGCCGAGATTCGGATACAGCGTGGTGAAGGGATAGTCCGCGACTTTCGGCCGCGCCGCCGACAGCGCCCGGATGAGGGTCGACTTGCCCGCGTTGGGCAGCCCGAGCAGGCCGACGTCGGCGATGACCTTCAGCTCCAGCGCCAGCGTGCGCTTCTCGCCTGGCAGGCCCGGACCGAACTGCCGCGGTGCGCGATTGGTGCTGGACTTGAAGCGGGTGTTGCCCCAACCGCCCTTGCCGCCCTGCGCGACCTTGAGCTGCTGGCCCGCGACCGCCAGATCCCCGAGCGCCTCTTCGCTGTCGGCATCTTGCACCACCGTGCCGACCGGCACTGGGATATACAGGTCCTCGCCGCTGCGCCCGGTGCAGTCGTTGGAAGAGCCGCCCTCGCCCGAGCGTGCCTTGAACACGCGCTCGACACGAAAATCCACGAGCGTATTGATGCCGTCCTGGGCACGCAGCCAGACACTGCCGCCATTGCCCCCATCACCTCCGTCCGGACCGCCGAACGGCACGAACTTCTCGCGACGAAAGCTCGCGCTGCCGCGCCCGCCGTTGCCGGCCTGAACTCTGACGGTAGCCTCGTCGACAAATTTCATTGCCCGCTCTCGAAAAACAAAACCCCGGTGAAACCGGGGTTTTGTATCACATCAGCTGCGTCACGGCGCTCAGTTGGTCTTGCCGGGCGGCGTGACCACGCTCACGTACATGCGCTGCTCGGCGCCCTTCACCTGGAAGCGCACTCGGCCGCTGGCCTGAGCGAACAGCGTGTGATCGGTGCCGACCCCGACGTTCTCACCGGCACGAACCTTGGTGCCACGCTGGCGCACCAGGATGTTTCCGGCCAGCACGTCCTGGCCGCCGAAGCGCTTCACGCCCAGGCGCTTGCTATGTGAATCACGCCCGTTGCGTGTGCTGCCGCCTGCCTTCTTATGTGCCACTGAACTACTCCTGCCGCGATCCGAGGATCACAAACCGCTGATATCGGTCACGCGCACCTGGGTGTAATGCTGCCGATGCGTCTTCTGCCGCAGATAGTGCTTGCGACGGCGGAATTTGACGATCGAAACCTTGTCGCCTCGGGCATGCTTTTCCACGGTCGCCACCACCTTGCCGCCGCTCAGCAGCGGCGAGCCCAGGCGAACGTTGTCGCCGTCGGCAATCAACAGCACATCGTTGAACTCCACGGTCGCGCCCGGTTCCGCGGCCAGCTTCTCGACTCGCAGCACGCCGCCCTTTTCGACCCGATACTGTTTGCCGCCCGTGGCGATGACCGCGTACATTGTTTCAAACTCCGTGTGCGCCGCCGCACTTTGGGTAGTGACGCGCAGTGGTGCGAAAAGGCCGGGCATTCTAACGATGCAAGCCCGGCCGGTCAACAGCTATTCCCTAGGAGAAACAAAGAGTTGAGTGGCGATTTCGGCAGTCGCGAAGCGCTGGAGAACATTCGCGGCCTGGTGCGCCGCGAATTGCAGGCCGTCGATGACGCCATTCGCAGTGGCTTTCACAGCGCCGTGCCGCTGGTCGATCAGGTCTCCGACCACATTATCGGCGGCGGTGGCAAGCGCCTGCGCCCGCTCATGGTGGTGCTTTCGGGCCGCGCGTGCGACGCCACCGGTCCCGGCTGCATCCAGGCGGCGGTCTTCATCGAGTTCATCCACACCGCCACCCTGCTGCATGACGATGTGGTGGACATGTCGGCTCGTCGGCGCGGCCGCGACACCGCCAACGAGATCTATGGCAACCAGGCCAGCGTATTGGTCGGCGACTTTGTCTACTCGCGCGCCTTCCAGCTCATGGCGGCCACGCGCTCGCAGCGCGTCCTGGAGATCATGGCCGACGCGACCAATGTGATCGCCGAGGGCGAAGTACTGCAGCTGATGAATGCTCACGATCCCGACACGACCGAGGCGCGTTACCTCGAGGTCATCCATCGCAAGACCGCGCAGCTGTTCCAGGCCGGTGCTGAGGTCGCCGCCGTCGTCAGCGGCGCCAGCGAGCCGGTGCAGCACGCGCTGGCCGACTTCGGCCGACATTTTGGGACCGCCTACCAGCTCATCGATGACGTGCTCGACTACCGCTCCGATCCATCCTCGCGTGGCAAGAATCTGGGCGACGACCTGGCCGAGGGCAAACCGACGCTGCCGCTGATCCATGCCCTGCAACTGTGTGAACCGGCGCGCACCGCGATGATCCGGGACGTCATCCGCAACGGCGGTCGCGATCGGCTGGAAGAGATCATGGCGGCAATTAAGGCCACCGGTGGCCTGGAATACACCGAGCAGCTGGCGCAGGCCGAAGCCGACCGGGCTCTGAGTGCGCTGACAGTGCTCCCGTCCACTCCATATCGGGAAGCCCTCGCCGCGCTGGTGCGCTTCGCCATCGCACGCGAGCACTGATCGATCCGGCGCGGGGCAGCCGGTACAGGGCTGTCGGCGCCTCGGCAAAATCTTCCGGCGCCATCATCAATTCTGTGGATTCTCCAAGGCGCAATCTTGCGCCACAGTTATTCACGTGGTCGACATCCACAGGAGCAATGCAATCGAACTGATCGTGCTGTCGTGTCTGGGCTCACTGGCCCTGACGGTCGTTCACTTGGTGGATGCAAGCCGTGACGCGCATGGCCGAAGAGACGACAAAGGCGACAAGGAGTAGTTACATGTCAGCAGCGATTTCAAAACATGAGGGATCTTGTTTCTGCAGCGCGGTCCGCCTGAGTGCCAGCGGCGAGCCGGTCGCGATGGGGTACTGCCATTGCGCCTCCTGCCGGGCGTGGTCGGCCGGGCCGGTCAATGCTTTCACACTGTGGAAGCCGGATATGGTCAGCATTACTCATGGCGCCGAACACGTCGGCACCTACAATTAGAGCGCGGCCCGGCGTGCATGTGAACTATCAGGAGACGGCGCTGCCCATGCGCGACGGGCTGCCGAAGCTGAAGGACTTTCCCAAGGAGATGGGAGGCTCGGGACTTAGCCGGCCCGAGTGACGATATCCTCGTGCTTGCCATTGCGCCCTTTCGCCACCGCCCGCGGCGTGGCCTGTCGGCGCCACCTCGCGGGCGGCACTCCATACTCGCGCTTGAAGGCTCGATTGAACGCGGCCTCCGATTCGAGCCAGCCGAGCTGGCCTTCCGGAAGCTCTCCATGTACTGGCAAATGGCTTCGGCGAACAGCACCTCCGAAGACGCGCGAGTACCATCGCCGAGCCTGGGCGGCGAGCCGAACTCTCCGTCACCGAGTACTCAATAGAACTTCGGAGCCAGGCCGCCTTGTCGGTGTCGGTTAGGCCGATCCGCAGCATGCGCGGCAGGCTACGCACGATTGGCTCGGCCAGGCGCGCATCGCGGCCAGAAAGCCGCAAATGATGTGCGTGGCACTGCCGTGCTCGCCGCACTCGAATGCCTCGACGTCGCCTCGTGTCAGCAACTGACCCAAGCTCTCGCCGCTGATCTCCACCGGCTTCAGGCCCAAGGCTTCGCGGCTGGCCGCGGCCAGCACATGTCGGTCGCCGGCCGGGAACAGGATCACTTCGCCCGGCCGCAGCTCGACCGGTTCGCCGTCCGCAAGCTTCGCATAGCACGTACCCGCCGTGAGCAGGTGGTAGGGAATGACGTGATCCGCGTCCGGCATCAGCACATCGGCAATCGCGCGCGCGCCGTCAGATACGACCAGCGCTCGCGCAACTGCATTATTAGAAATACTGCGCCGGTCAATCGGACGGCAGCCAGAACCTCTGATAGCGCATCCGTGCAGCACCTGTCATTGCGACTCGCGGGCGTTCCTAGCCCTTCTGGCAGCCTACGCCGTTCGCGCCAAGCAGCCTGCGGACAATTGAATCGGCCGAAAGCCTTGAGTAGACTGCATGGCTCGCCTAATCCAAGCCCGATCAGTCCCTTAGCACATCGAGCGTCGGCCTTGCGGATCCATTCGGGGTGTAGCTCAGCCTGGTAGAGCACTACGTTCGGGACGTAGGAGTCGCAGGTTCAAATCCTGTCACCCCGACCATTGAGGCAATTTTTTGGCGATCGCAGCTCCGCCAATGAGTCCGTTACGTGGCTGCAATATGACCAAAGGACAGCGCCAATGAACCACCATGAATCCATTCACGCGCCCGGTGAATCTCAGGCGCATCCGCTTACCCGTTCGAGAGCCAAAGCAAAGGTTACCGTTCGAAGCTCACAAGCCGCGCCATACGACCAAAGCGCGAGCCCGATGTTAATAGAGATCCACCTTGTTGAAACGTTCACCGGCGATATCGATGGTGAATCTCCGGTTCGCGCCTTGCAGGCTCTACGCGAGGATCAATCGGCGTGCCTTGTCAGCTTGCAACGATTCAGCGGAAAACTGGATGGACGCCAGGGTAGCTTCGTGCTCCAAGGTTCAGAAGTCATCGAGAGCGGCCAGATCAAGGCAACATGGTTTGTCGTTCCCGGATCGGGGACAGGTGATCTTGCCGGGCTGCGCGGCGAGGGCGGCTTTGAAGGTCAGTTTGGAAAAGGCTCCAACGCAACGCTGGATTATTGGTTCGAATGACGTAGCCTGCGTAACAGACAGTCGTCCCCACGAATGTCGGTCAATAGACGTATCGCGATCACCTCCAGCCATCGGCAAACATCGACTCCGCGTTGCGACGATAGATCTTGTCGATGACCGCTCGAGGCAGGTGCAGGCCGCGGAAGTGCTGATCAAAGTCTGCGGAGTGCATCGACTCGGCAGTCGCCAGGAAGCGCCAATCCTCCACCCACCCGGCATGCACGTCGGCCAGCGCGCGTGCATCCGTGTCCGTCGGACCGTAGGCATCGTCGCTGCCGTATAGGATCCGATCCTGGTATCGAAGCAGAAATTGGCGCACCTTGTGCGGATTACGCGCCGCCTGGTATTCGAGGTGCACCAGGCGTGCGGCCAGGTCGACGTTTGCCTCGGGAAAGCGATCGAGAAACTGCGCTACTTGATCGACGTCCCATTCGAGCGATGCCAGATGCACGGCATCCATCCGCAGCGCCGGATGCTCGCTCAGCATCCGGTCCCGAGCCGCCAGGATCGCGTCGTGCGACGGCATCTCGGGATGCTGGTACATGTAGTACTGCGGATGTTCGCGAAAGTATTCGCGATCCGAGCGCACCGTCATCTGATCGTAGGGTAACCAGCAATTGAGCGGCTCCGCCTGGTGGGCCAGCAGTACCAGGTGGCGGCGCTCGATATCCGCGATGATCGGCTCGAAACGCCGGTCATCGATCATTACGTAGCGGCCGTCGGGATCCTGCAGCGCCATGCCGATGTTCTTCCAGATCTTGATGCCGACCGCGCCCGCCCGCACGGCATAATCGATCTGCTGCAAAGCGCCGTCGGCCCAGCCGGGCGCCTCGAAGTGCTGTACTGAGAACGCCGCGGCGAACGCCACGCGTCCGGGATAGCGTTGCTTGAGCGATATGGCGTCGCGCAGCTGCTCGGGCAGCGATGGAAAATCCGGATAATCGACGTTGATGGTCAGGATGCGAAAGTGGTCGCGGATGGCCTGCGCCATGAACTGACTGGCATCGCCATGAATATGTACATGGGCATCAACCTTGTCGACCCGACGGAAATCCTCGCGCGCGTAATAGTGCACGCCGTCAGCGATTGGTGTCCCGGCAGTGGCTGCACTGGCGGTGCAGAGCGCGAGCAGCGCGAATCGTGCCCGCTTCAGCGCGCCCAATGACTCATACCAGCCGCACCTCGACGCCCCGCCGCCGCAACTCGTCGAGTGCCGACGCCGGCGCCGCGCGGTCCGTGATCAGGAGGTGAATCTGCTCGACCTTGGCGATCAACGAGATGTTCCGGCGCACGAGCTTCGATGAATCCGCCACCACGACCACCTGCCGGGAGATGCGGATCATCTTGGCGTTGAGCTCCGCTTCCTGCAGGTGCGGGGTCATGACCCCGATCTCGGGATCCAGACCATCAGCGCCCAGATACAGCCGATCGGCCTGCAGCGTGGCCAGCGCCGCCTCGGCCATCGGACCGGACAGTGAGTTGGACTCGCGGCGCAGGATCCCGCCCGGGACAATCAACCGCACGCACGCCACGTCCATCAGCAGCGCGGCGACATTCAGCGCGTTGGTGATGACATTGATCGAATTGAGTTCGGACTTTCGCAACGCACGCGCGATCTCGGCGGTGGTGGTGCCAGAGTCCAGAATGATGGTTTCGCCGTCACGAATCAGTGCCACGGCGGCCTGCGCGATCCTGACCTTCTCGGCGTGATGCTGCAGTTGTTTGACGTCCAGTGGCTCATCGACTTGCTCGCGCTGCAGCGCGCCGCCGTGGGTGCGAACCAGCGCCCCGGCTAGTTCCAGCGCCGACAGGTCGGCGCGAATCGTCACCTGCGAGATGCCGAAGCGCGTCGCCAGCGCCTCGACGGTGACGCGCCCTTCGGCGCGCAGGAATTCACATATGCGCCGTCGGCGCTCCTCGACCAGCAGCCCGCCTTCGATTGCGTGCAGCATCAGACCGGAATGGCCTCGAGCAGCAAAGCGCCATGGAATGCGAGTGGCAGCGTGTTGTGGGACCCGGCCAGCTCGCCGAGCTCCCGCTCATGGAAGTAATCGCGCACTCTGTAGCGGCCGGCGCCCAGTCCGCGCAGCGTTACTGCGCCGCTGAACTCATTGGCATAAAAGGCGTAGTAGAAGCTGCCGTCCTTCTCGACCACGTGCGTCTCGGGCTTATCGAAGCCGATGTCGTATAGCTCACCGCGATAGACCCCCTGCGGCAGCATGCGCTCATTGTACAGCGCGATCCATTTGCGCCAGAGCGTCTCGCGCGCGCTCGTCAGCAGAAAAGAATCCTTCGGCTTTGGATCGTGTGGCCAGGTGAATTTGGTCGAGACGATGCCGCCGATTCCGACCGTGGAGGCGAAGTCATCGCCGCCATCGCTCAATTCGACATGATCGCCAGCAAATGCAGCACTCGGACCCATCAGCGCCTTCAGAGTCTTGCCCTTGAGCCGCACCTGCCAGGATGACTCCGGATCGGACGCCGGCGCCTGATTGAACGAGCGCATATTGAAGAACGAATAAGTCGTGCCGCAGGGACAAAGCTCCACGACTGCGTCCGGGTTGAGCCCAATGACCGTCTGGTAGACCGCCTGGAAGAAATCCTGCAGCTTCTCGACTGACTCCTCGGGTCGGGCATGCCGATGTGCGGGATTGAAGCACGGCGCCACGCCGTTCAGATGCTGGCCATCGATCTTGAGTCCCGCAAAGCCCCACTCGCCGACAAATTTGCGCACCAGCGCCAGCGTGTACTCGATCGTCTTGTCATATGCCGGGCACAGATAGAAGCAGTTCCACCACGAGATGTTCTGCACCGCCCCGTCCTTGTCGAGCAGCAGTAGATCGGTGTGATCGTGCAGCAGATCGGACCCGGGGGCCGCGGCCAGCGGCGCCCACCAGAGCCGCGGCTTGAGATCCCGCGAGCGAATGGTCTGCACCAGCTGCCGCATATCGGCGTCACCGCGCGGGTATTTGCCCGGGTCGGGTTTCCAGTCACCCACCGTGGACTGCCAACCATCATCGATCACGGCCCAGCGCAGTCCCAGCTCTCGCACCTTGGGCAGCGTGCCGGTGATCAGCTGCACCGTACAGGCGCGCTCATAGCCCCAGGCACACCAGATCGGTTCGTAAGCAGCCGGCGGGGGCTGCGGCGAGGCGACGCCCCGATCAGCCATCAGGCGCCGGTACGTATCCAATACGCTAAAGTAATCGCCGCTATGCGTGGCGACGAAGGTCTGCGGTGTGTCGAGGCGCTCGTCGCTGCCCAGCAGGCGCTCGATCGGCTGCGTGATGGCAAGCGCGACGCCGCTGGCGTCGCAGCTCACCGGCAGCCAGACCTGCACCGGAGTCAGCTCCAGATGCCCCACGGCAAGCCCGCGATCGCGCCGCCACACATCGATGATCGGGGTGCCGCCACCGTAGTCGGAGGCCTCCATACCCATGAAATTCGGCTGCCGGAAACCGGGCCGCACGGGCTGCACCCAGTCGCGACGGTCGGCATGGGTGCTACCGCAGTAACTCCAGAACGCCGGGTCACCACGGCCCGGCGGTGCATCGTGCACGCTCGTCGGCGGCAGGTGCAGTGAAGCGCAGGTCCAGCGGCGAAGCGCGAGCGGCTGCGCCGCGAGATTCCGATACGACACGCGATACAGAGCGAACCCTGGATAGCGTTCGAATAAACTGACTTGCAGCGTCTTTTCGAGCTGCGAGTCCGACACGCCGACTAGTTGCAGCTGCACGCCGGGACCGAAGGGACCCTCGATGCGCTGCCTGGACTGCTCACGCAACGCAAACTGATCGACGCGCCGACCGTCCTTGAGCTCGAGGCTCTCGGCGGCGGTCCACCTGGTCAGATGCGAGATCCGGGATCGCATGGCGCTATCGAATTCGATCTGCAGGCGCCCATCGCCCAAAGCCGCCGCCGCTGTGGCCCCGGCGAAGCGCGCTGGCAATGCCTGCGCTGGCCTGCCCAGCAGCTCGGTGCCCGAGGCGATACCCGCGCCCGCGGCCCATTGGAGGAATCGACGTCGGCTGGTGCGATGCTGCTTCACGCGCTGCTCTGCCCGAGAGCCATGATTATCGCAGGCCAATCGGCATGCATCGGGGCGCAGCGGTGTTCGCTCTCATGGTCTTCACTTTCGACCCTGCGGTTTACCTTGACAGATTCGAAGCCATACGAAATATTAGAAGAAAGCAAACGAAAGTTAAAGGCGTGGCCCTTGCTTTTGTTTACTTTCATATAACATAAATTGGGGGCGACCATGCCTAAGAGAACGCGGCACGTCTACGCAGCGCTTATGCTGATTGGCGCGGTAAGCGCCGGCCTGCGCACCGCGAACGCGGCAGACCCACAGCAGGGCACTGCCGCGCGCAGCGCTGCGAGCGACCCGGCGGGCGACGCGCAGCTCGAGACGGTGGTCGTCAGCGGCCTGCGCGAGAGTCTCGGCAAATCGCTGGAAGAGAAGCAAAACGCCAGCGTCGTGCAGGATTCAATCAATGCGGTCGAGCTCGGCCGTTTTCCGGATGACGACGTCGCCGACTCGCTGCGCCATGTGACCGGCGTGTCGATCTCGCGCACCACCGGTGGCGAGGGACAGTATGTCTCGGTGCGCGGTCTGGGCCCGCAATACAACATCGTCACGCTCAACAACCGAATTCTGGCCACCGACGACGACGGCCGCGCACTCGCGTTCGACGTGCTGCCCGCCGACCTCATCTCCGGCGCCGATGTCTACAAGTCCGCGGAAGCCTCGGCGCTGGAGGGCAGCATCGGCGGCACCGTGAACATGCGATCGGCCCGGCCGTTCGATCAGCCAGGCCTGCATTCAGCGCTGCGCATCGAAGGCAATTACGACGACATGTCGCAGTTCTGGGGCAAGAAGGCCTCGGCCTTCATCAGTGATACCAACTCGGCCGGAACGCTGGGAATCCTTGTCGGCGCGGTGGCGTCGGATACCAAAACACGCACCGATGCGCTCAACTACAACACCTATGACGCTGCAAATCCGGGCGTGTGGCCACTGTCCGGACCCGACAGCCAACCGGTAGTCGCCGAGTGCTGCATCTCTTTTGGCTCAGTCATCGACCAGAAGAGGCGCGAGGCGCTTTCGGGCACGCTCGAATGGCGCCCCAGCGATACGCTTCGTGTGGCAGTCGATGGCCTCTACTCGCGCCTGACCGACCCACAGGTCGCTTACGACCAGGCGTATTACCCGGACTTCACTTTCGACGCCAATGGCAATCCCGAGTGGTCGAATGTCGTGGTCAAGAATGGCTTCATCACTTCGTTCACCGCCAACACCTTCACGCCTGAAATCGTCAACCAGATCATAAATCGTCGTGTCACGACTTCGCTGACCGGCATAAATGCCTCCTGGAGGGCGACGTCCAACCTGACGGTGGAGGCCGATTTGTATCAGTCCAAGGCCAATCGGCCCGAAGGCGGCAACGATGCCTTCGTAACCTCGGGCCTCGAATCGACCACACCGTACAATCAGGAGACGATCAACTGGACCAACAATCCCAGCGGCGGCCTGCCCTATATTTCCGTGCTGCTCCCCAATGGCCAGAACTACGCGTCGGCTCTGGCCTCGGGCGCGCTGAACAACAATTTCTGGACCGCGCACTACACCGGATTGAGTGGCTTCACCGTCCACGATCAGGTGCGCGGCACAACGCTCGACGGTACCTTGAAACTAGATCATGCGGGAGCGTTGACGCAGCTGCGCTTCGGCGCCGCCGAGACTCAGCGACGCAAGTCGCGTGATGATTTCGACAATGACTGGACCGGTGGCTCGAGCCAGTATGATTTCTACACGACCCCGACCGGCGCCACCCCGATCACGTACGGCTCACTCGGTGCCAATGTGATCTCGACGAGGACTTTCCCCCACTACATGCAGGGGGCGGGCGGCAGCTTTCCGACCACCATCGCCGTGTTCAATGTTCCGAACCTGTTGAATGCGCTCCAGAAGCTCAACGGTCAACCGAACACGTACGTCGCCGGCGCTCCGAACTACGATTTTGCCGCCTCGCTGCCGCAATTCAACGCCGTAAACTCCTACAACGTGCGCGAAAATACCTGGGCGGCATACTTCCAGGCCGACTTCTCCGGTGAGCAATGGAGCGGCAATCTTGGCGTTCGGCTCGTTCATACGAGCACCACGGCCAGCACTGCGGTCAATGAAATTCAAACCGTCACGATCGCCAACACGGCCGATCCGACCAACCCGGCTATCGTGGCGTACAGCAACCCGACTCCGACCACTTCGAACGGCGACTATACGGTGGCGTTGCCGTCATTGAACTTCACCTATCGCTTCAAGCCGAACCTGCAAGCGAGATTCGGTGCGGCGGAAACCATATCAAGGCCAGAATTGGACCAGCTGGCCCCGACGCGCACCGACAACACGCTCAATCGCGTCTACGAGATCACCTATGCGGGCAACGCGAATCTCAAGCCAATCAAAGCCTGGTCGGCTGATGTGTCCGTCGAATGGTATTACCAACCGAAGTCGGCGCTGACGCTGGCGATCTTCGGCAAGGACATCAGGAATTTCATCACGCAAGGGACGCAAAACAACGTTACTCTCGGCGTGCAGGGATTCTTCAATGGCAGCACGAGTCCGGTGCCGGTGCCATACACGATATTCATGCCGATTAACGGCGACAAAGGTTACGCCAGCGGATTTGAGTTCGGCTTCCAGCACATCCTGCCGAGCGGTTTTGGCGTGCATGGCCAATACACCCACACCTGGAGCCAGGCCTACGTGGCTGGACAGTTTGTCGGTCAACTCGAGGGCGTGTCGCCGAACAGCGCTTCGCTGGGCGTGCTCTATGAGACCGGCCCGATCAGCGCCAACGTGAATTGGGACTATGACGGGCCGGCGGTGGCGCAGACGTTCACTGAGATCCAAGGTCTGTCGGCGTACCAGGCCAGCTTTTCGTGGGTGACGGCACAGCTGTCATACGAGTTGGTGAAGGGCTTCAAGATCTATCTCGAGGGCAAGAATCTCGCCAATGCGATCGCCAGAACCTACCTCGCGAACCGGCGCGATGCCGTCTGGAGCGGCGGCAGCACCGCGGGTCCCACCAGCACCGTCGGTGACACCACCAGCGCCGTAGGCTATGGCTACACGGCCTATGGCCGCATGTACAGCCTCGGCCTCAGCTATCGCTTCTGAAGGCATTGCGCACATGACCAGCCGCTGGCTGCGCTATGCGCTGCTGACCACGGTGATGTGGGGCGTCTGGGGCGCCTTCAGCTCCCTTCCCAGCGAGCATGGGTTTCCGGACACACTGACCTACGTGGTCTGGTCGCTGACGATGATCGCGCCTGCGCTGTACGTGCTGGCAAGGGCTAAGTCGCGGCTGCAGCACGATCCGCGCTCGCTGCTGGTCGGACTTGCCATCGGCCTGCTCGGTGCTGGGGGACAGATGTTGCTGTTCCGGGCCCTCACCGTCGGGCCCACCTACCTGATCTTCCCGATCGTCTCGTTGTCGCCGGTGGTCACCATCTTGCTGTCGCTGCTGTTGCTGCGCGAGCGCACCGGGACGCTGGGCTGGGCGGGCATCGTGTTGGCAGTGATTTCGCTGCCGCTGTTCGACTATTCGCCCGATAGCTCGACCGGGCACTACGGCGCCTGGTTCATGCTCGCTCTGGCGGTCATGTTCGCCTGGGGCTTGCAGGCCTACTTCATCAAGCTGGCCAATCGCAGCATGAGCGCCGAGAGCATTTTCACCTACATGATGCTCACCGGGCTGGCCTTCATTCCGGTGGCCCTCGTGCTCACGGATTTCTCGCGGCCGATCAATCTGGGACTCACCGGACCGTGGCTGGCCGCCGCGGTGCAAATGCTCAACGCGATTGGTGCACTACTGCTGGTCTACGCGTTTCGCTACGGCAAAGCGATCGTGGTGTCGCCCCTGGTCAACGCCGCCGCTCCGCTGCTGACCGCACTGATCGCACTGGCCGTGGCTGGTACCTTGCCCGGCCCCTACCGGGTGGCGGGCATCGCGCTCGCGCTGACCGGGGCGCTGCTGCTGTCGCTGCAACCTGAATGAACGCCTTGCTGCAGGTGCTGCACGCCCACAACTCCGGCAGCCCAGTGGGTATCTGCTCGGTGTGTTCCTCGCACCCGCTGGTGATCGAGGCGGCGCTGCGCGAGGCGGCTCGCGAGGACCGCTACGCGCTGATTGAAGCGACCTGCAACCAGGTCAATCAGTTCGGTGGCTACACGGGCATGCGCCCGGTAAATTTCCGTCGCTACGTTGCGGGCATTGCAGCGCGTGCGGCGCTGCCGATCCAACGGGTGCTGCTCGGCGGCGATCACCTGGGACCCAACGTCTGGCGCAGCGAGTCCGCGGCCACCGCTCTGGCGCGATCCGAACAGCTGGTCGCGGACTACGTGTCGGCTGGATTTCGCAAGATTCATTTGGATTGTTCAATGAGCTGCGCCGATGACCCAGGCGCGCTGACCGAAGCGCTCATCGCCGCGCGCGCCGCGCAGCTGTGCCGTGTCAGCGAAGCCGCCTGGCACGCCAGTGGCGGCGAGCCCCCGGTCTATGTGATCGGCACCGAGGTGCCGACGCCGGGCGGCGCCGCCGAGGCGCTCGAATCGCTGGCCGTGACCACGCCGGCGGCCGTCACTGCGACGCTCGACGCCCATCGCGACGCATTCCTGCGAGCCGGACTACAGCAGGTGTGGCCGCGCGTCGTCGCGCTGGTAGTACAGCCCGGGGTGGAATTTGATCATCACAAGGTGATCGACTACGAGCCTGCAAGGGCACGTGAACTTGCGCAGTGCATCGAGCGTGAACAAGGCCTGGTCTATGAGGCCCACTCCACCGACTATCAGACGCCGGCGGCGCTCGCCGCGCTGGTGCGCGATCACTTCGCCATCCTCAAGGTGGGGCCGGGCGTCACCTTCGCGATGCGTGAGGCGCTCTGGGCGCTGGCTGATATCGAGCGCGAACTCGACATAGCGCCGGCCGAACCGTTGAAGCAGGTGGTCATGCAAGCGATGCAGCGCGATTCTCGCCACTGGAAGGCCTACTACACCGACGCGCGTTCGCAGCGCTTCGATCTGCAGTTCAGCCTCAGCGATCGCGTTCGCTATTACTGGAATGTCCCCGAGGTCGACGCGGCTTGCGAGGCACTGGTCGCGAACCTGAGCACCCGCATCCCGTTGACGCTGCTGAGCCAATACCTGCCGCGCCAATACGCGGCGATCCGGGCCGGTCGGCTCGTCAACGAAGCTCGGGCGCTGCTGCTCGATGCTATCGCGCAGGTGCTGCGGGACTATGACCGCGCCTGCCATTCTACTCGGGGAACAGGACATGGATGAGTTTGGAATGACGATGGCGCAGATCAACGCCGCAGGTGCTCACTGGACTGCGCGCGAGGTCCTGCAACAGCCGGCCCTTTGGGCGCAGACCGAGCAGTTGATCGCCGCTGAGTCCGCGCGCCTGTCGGGGTTTCTAGAGCCGCTGCTCGGGCGGTCCGAGCTGCGCGTGGTGCTGACAGGCGCCGGCACGTCAGCCCACATTGGCAAGTGTTTGGCGCCCGCGCTCACGCGCATCTATGGTCGTCGCATCGACGCCATTGCGAGCACCGACCTGGTGGCCAGCCCGCACAGCTACCTGTCGGCTCAAACGCCGACACTGCTGGTGTCGTTCGGCCGCTCCGGCAACAGTCCCGAGAGCGTCGCAGCCATTGAGCGGGCGGATGCGTGCGTGCCCGACTGCTGGCACCTGATCATCACCTGCGACCCCGAGGGAGCGCTCTACCGCCGCGCGCGCCAGGCACCGCGCTGCTGCGCGATCTTGATGCCGGCGGCGGCCAATGACCGCAGTTACGCAATGACCTCTAGCTTCACCGTAATGTTGCTCGCGGCCGCACTCGTGCTGCGCGCCGTGCCGGCCAACGGTGCTCGAGCGCTCGGGCTCGCGCGGTTGGCACAGCAGCTGCTCGCCAAGCGCCTGCCGCTGCTGCAGGAGCTGGTGAGGTGCGGTTTCAACCGCGTGGTCTATCTGGGCAGCAAGGAATTCAAGGGGCTGGCACGCGAGGCCGCGCTCAAGATGCTCGAGCTCACCGATGGTCGGGTGGTGGCTATCGGCGACTCGCCGCTCGGCTTTCGTCACGGACCCAAGACCATCCTGAATTCCGATACGCTGGTGATCGTCTTTGTCGGCAATGACGACTATGCTCGACAATACGACTGGGACCTGATCGATGAGCTGCGACACGATGCAGTCGCGGGACGCGTGGTGGCGCTCGCGGCACGGCCGGGTGTCAGGCAGCATCCCGACGATGTGATTGCGGAAGCTCTGCGGGATTCGATGGACATCTCGGATCTCGAACTGTGCCTGCCCTATGCCGTATTTGCGCAATCGCTGGCGTTGCTGCGCTCGATCTCGCTCGGTCTACTGCCCGATAACCCCAATGCGACGGGCACCGTGAGTCGCGTCGTCACCGGTGTCTCGATCCATCCGTTGCGCGGCGGCGCGTGAACATCTACCTCGGGATCGATGGCGGCGGCAGCAAGACGGCATTCCTACTGATCGACGAATCCGGGCGAGTGCTGGCATCGCATGCCGAAGGGCCCGCCTACTATCTCGAGATCGGGCTGCCAGCCCTGCAAGCCATGCTCGCCCGCGGCATTCGCGCCACATTGGAGCAGGCGGCGCTTACGCCCTCGCACCTGACGTTCAGCTTTCTCGGCCTGCCGGCCTACGGCGAGGACAGCCGTCTGCTTGCGGCACTGGACAGCACCGCCTCGCCGCCGCTTCTGCCGAACCGTTATCGCTGCGGCAATGACGCGACGTGCGCGTGGGCGGGCGCTCTCGCCTGCCAGGACGGCATCAACCTGGTCGCCGGCACCGGCTCGATTGCCTATGGCGAGTTCGACGGTCGTTCGGCGCGCGCCGGTGGCTGGGGCGAGTTGTTCAGCGATGAAGGCTCATCGTACTGGATCGCGCGCGAGGGATTGAGCCTGTTCTCGCGCATGAGCGATGGCCGCGCGGCGCGCGGCCCGCTGTACCAGATCCTGCGCAGCTATTTCGGGCTGCAGCACGATCTCGATCTGTGCGCCGCCATCTATGATCCGAACCAGATCCAGCGCAGCCGCCTGGCAGTCCTGGCGCCGCTGATTGCCCAGGCGGCAGCGTCCGGCGATGTCCAGACCTCGGCACTGTTCGCTCACGCAGCCGATGAGCTGGTGTCGATCGTCGACGCCGTGCACCAACACCTTCAGATTCCGCCGCAGACAACCGTGTCAATATCGTACTCCGGCGGCATGTTCCAGCAACCAGAACTGCTACTAGCACGCGTTCGGGGCCGGCTTGAGAGCCACGGCGCACGCTATCGCCTATTGGCACCGCGCCTGCCGCCGGTCGCGGGCGCGGCACTGTATGCCGCCCACATCAGCAGCGCTCCCCTCAGCGTGCCGGCGATCAGCGTACTGGAACGCTCTTATCGAACGCATTGCGGCATCAATACCTGAGACCGCGGCGCTTGCGCAGCGGCGCTGAAGATCTCCAAAGTCCGGCGTTTCACGTCGTGTCACACATCGCACACACCATCGGGCGTCTAAGAGTCTGTCGCCTTTTCTATGTAGGCTGCAGCGACTCGTCGCCACTGTCGCTGTCGCGTCCGCTCGCCGATACGTTGTCGGGCGAGCCATCTATCAACCCGGACAACAGGAATATTTCATGGACAAGATTAAAGTGAAAGACGGTACGGAGATCTACTACAAGGATTGGGGAACGGGCCAAGCGCTCTACTTCCATCACGGCTGGCCGCTGTCCGCCGACGACTGGGATAGCCAGATGATGTTCTTCCTGGAGCACGGCTACCGGGTGATTGCTCACGATCGTCGTGGCCACGGCCGCTCGACCCAGACGGATACCGGCAATGACATGGACACCTACGCTGCCGATGTCGCCGAAATCGTCACAGCACTTGAACTCAAGAACGTCGTACACATCGGGCACTCAACCGGAGGTGGCGAGGTGATCCGCTGTGTCGCGCGGCACAGTAAGGGTCGCGTTGCAGCGGCGGTCATCATCAGCGCCATTCCTCCTGCACTCATGAAGTCGGAGAAGAACCCTGATGGCCTCCCCAAGGAGGTCATCGACGGCCTGCGTGACGGCACCGCAAACCATCGTTCACAGTTCTACAAGGACATTACGATGCCGTTCTACGGCTTCAATCGTCCGGGCGCGGCCATCTCGGAAGGAATTCGAGAGAACTGGTGGCGGCAGGGGATGATGGGCGGCATCAAGGCTCAGTTTGACTGTGTTAAGGCTCTTTCAGAATCCGAGTTCTACGACGATCTGCGGATGATCGATGTACCGGTTCTAGTGATGCATGGCGAGGACGACCAGATCTGCCCTTTTCCCATCACCGGAGCCGAATCGGTAAAGCTGCTGAAGCATGGAACGATTAAATCCTACCCTGGATTGCCGCACGGCATGCCTACCACGCACGCAAGCCTGATCAACGCCGATTTGCTGGCGTTCATCAAAGGCAAATCGCTTCGCGCTGCGGCTTGAGTTAGCCGAAGAGGACAGGCCCCCGATATTGAGGGTCCTGTCCGATTCGCTCGCAGGCGATGCGAATACGCCGCTCGAGAGCTTCAGCGGGCAGCGCGTTAGTTCGCCGCGGTGTCGTTCAGGGACCGTCTTTAGGCCCGTGGCGCGGCCACCAGCGCTCGAGCAATGCCGCCGCCCGGTCCTTGCCGCCGAGCCCGAATGCCAGGGCGAGCCCCAGCACGATGCCTCCCAAGATGATGAGAAAGGTTCGTTGGACGATGTCGCCGCCGAACTCGATCTGGCTCAGCGCGATCATGATGACGAATGCCATGATCACATACTGAGCGAGCTTCCCCAGAAGGTCCGCGTCGGGAATCCGCGCCTGCACGCAATAGGTTGTAACCGCGCCGCCTACAAAGCGCGCGAAATACGCCCCGAGCACGACGGCCAGCATGGCGATCAGCAACTTCGGTGCAAATAGCACCACCTGGTGCAGCACGTCGGTAACGTGGGTGAGGCCCAGTGTGTTGAACGCACTCATGAGCGCCGCCAGTATCACCAGCCAATAGGCGACCAGACCGAACAGGGTCGTGGTGTCGCCCTGCAGCCCACCCTGCTGCAGGAAGTGATCGGTTCCCGCGCGCTCCGTCAGCACGTTGAAATTGATCGCACGCAATCCCCGTTCGACGGCAAAGCGGATCGCCTTGGCGATCAGCCAACCGGCGATGACAATGGCGACCGCCATGGCCAGGCGGGGAAGAAACTCCGTCCCCTGGTGCACGAACTCGCGCCAAGCTTCCGGCCAGGCATCCGGCGGTAGATCAAGGTTCTGCATGAATACCTCCGATGCACGCGATGCACGTCGCGCGATGATCGATGGTCATGTGATGCCCCACTCGAGAATCCCCTGCAACGGTATGCCCGCCCAGGCAGGGCGATTGCCGATCTCGTAGCGCAGTTCGTACAGGGCCTTCTCGAGTTCGAATAAACCCAGTAAACCGCTCCCGGGAATCAGTGCATCGTATAGCGAGGCACCGCGCGCCGCCGCATCGTAGGCTTCGAGAAAGGCCGCCCGCACTTCCGCCGCCCAGCCGCGCGCGAACGGGGTCAGCTTGGCCAGTTCGACATCGTCGTGCGCGACGTTCTTAAGTGCGCTGTGCTCCACGTAGCCGAACGAGCGCAGCATTCCGGCCACGTCGCGCAGCGGCGATTGCTTGGCGCGCCGCTCCTCAAGACTGTGGCCCGGCTCGCCCTCGAAATCAATGAGGATGAAGTCGTTGCGGGTCAGCAATACCTGTCCAAGGTGATAGTCGCCATGGATCCGAATCTTCGTTCCCTTGGAGTCCGAGACGACGCAGGCCCCTATGCGTCTCAGAATCTCCTCGCGGGCCGCCAGAATGGCATTGGCCTTCTCTCGATCCGGTGCGGAAAGATCGTTCAAGCGGCTCTTTAGCAAACCCAGCGTGTTCTTGACCTCGTCATTGGCCCGTTGCTTGTACGCTTCGAGATCCGCGCGCGTGAGCGGCTGCGGATCAAATGCGCTGTCCTTCGTGGGCGTCGCCAAAGCTCGATGCAGTTCGGCGGTGCGCACCGCAAGAACGCGGATCTGCACCAGATAGGCTGCGTGCATATTCGCCGGCCGCGTATCGGTGACGGGCGCGGTACGATGCTCCTCGAGGTGACGCCGCAAGTATTCGAGCGACCAGGTCCAGGCGTCGCCCTGATTGGTGACATATGCCTGCAGCATCGCCAACAAGCACGGCTCGCCGTCCTTACCCTTGTATTGCAGGACCCCGGCCACCGGAGCGCTGTTGCCGAAATTCACCACATCGGTCAGATACAGTCCCATTTCGAGCTCCGGACTCGCTCCGGCCCGCAGCCTGCGGTAACCCTTGAGAATGAGACGCTCACCGAGCACGACGACCGTGTTGGAACTGGACCCGTGTGGCCGAGCGGCAGGAAGCGAGGCAAAATCGGCACCGGCAAGACGGCCGAAGGCAGAGGTCGGGCGAAACTCGAGTTGCCCTTGCAGCGTAGCGATCTCACGGGGCTTGGCCATCGCGGCGACCATCGCCTGGCAAAATGCCTCGTCGGCGAACGCATCGCCCATCAGGCCAACGCTTGATTGCTGGCGAATCTTGGCGACCGCGGCGGTGGAAAGGTTTCGTACACGCTCCTCGTCGCGCTCTTCCCAGGCAAGCGCCAACGGCATGAAATATCCGGTGGTCTCAGCACCCGCAGCGACTTCCAGCAGCGCGACCACCCAGCTCGATTTACCCTCCTGCCACAGCACGTGATCGATGATGCGTGCACGCTCGATGGGGGTGCCCTTGGAGGCGTACCAGCGCTGAGTCTCGATGAAGCGCGGCAAGGTATCGGTCTCAAACTGCAGACGAGTCTTCTCCGCCATGCCGATGCGCCAAGGAACCACACGGTCGCGGAACAAACTGCTCCATCCGTCGAACAGTACCAGCACGGGTCGCTCATCGATGGACAGGATGTGCTCGTGCCACGACGGCGCCTCTGCATCCTTGGTCAGCTTGAACCAATAGAAACCGTAGGCCGACAACGTCAACAGATAGGGTAGATCACCGATCGGTGGAAACGTCGTGCGGCCGAGCATTTCCACCGGCACGCGTGTCTTGAATTCCGCCAGGTTGAGTTCAACCGGCTGCGCCGATCGCGACAAGTTGGCGACACACAGAACGCTGTCTTCGCCGTATTCGCGCAAATACGCCAGAATTTTGCGATTGCCGGGCCGCAAGAACCGTCTCGTGCCGCGCCCGAACGCATGGCTGGTCTTGCGCACCGCCAACATGCGCTTGGTCCAGGAGAGCAGCGAGCTGGGATCGCGCGACTGCGCCTCCACGTTGATCGACGGGTAGCCGTAAATCGGATCCATGATTGGCGGCAGATACAGTCGCTGCGGATCGGCACGCGAGAAGCCGGCGTTGCGGTCCGGGCTCCACTGCATGGGTGTACGCACGCCGTTGCGATCGCCGATGAATACGTTATCGCCCATGCCGATCTCATCGCCGTAGTACAGGATGGGCGAACCCGGCATGGAGAGCAGCAGGCTATTCATGAGCTTGATGCGATCGCGGTCGTTCTCCATCAGGGGCGACAGGCGCCTGCGAATTCCCAGGTTGATCCGCGCCCGGACGTCCGAGGCATACGTGGTGTACATGTAGTCGCGCTCTTTGCTCGTGACCATTTCGAGGGTCAGCTCGTCGTGGTTTCGCAGGAAGATCGCCCACTGACAAGAATCGGGGATATCGGGTGTCTGCTGCATGATCTCGGATATGGGATAACGGTCCTCCTGGGCGATCGACATGTAGATCCGCGGCATGAGCGGGAAGTGGTAGGCCATGTGGCATTCGTCGCCGTCGCCGAAATACTCGCGCACGTCTTCGGGCCACTGGTTCGCTTCTGCGAGAAGGAATCTATTCTTGTAGTTCGCATCAATCGCGGCGCGCAGCTGCTTGATCACATCGTGCGTTTCGCGCAAATTTTCGTTGTTGGTGCCCTCGCGCTCCACGAGATACGGGATGGCGTCCAGGCGGAAGCCGTCGACACCCATGTCGAGCCAGAAGCGCATGATCTCGAGCACCGCGCTCATGACCTGCGGATTGTCGAAATTGAGGTCTGGCTGGTGGCTGAAGAAGCGGTGCCAGTAATACGCCTTCGCCACCGGGTCAAAAGTCCAGTTGGAGGTCTCGGTGTCGAGGAAAATGATGCGCGTGCCAAGGTACTTCTGGTCGGTGTCGCTCCAGACGTAGAAGTCCCGCTCCGGTGAGCCCGGTGGAGCCTTGCGCGCCGCTTGGAACCAGGGATGCTGGTCGGAAGTGTGGTTGATGATCAGCTCGGTCACCACCTTGAGTCCGAGCCGGTGTGCCTCGCGAAGCATGACGCGGAAGTCATCGAGCGTGCCGTACTGCGGGTGCACGTTCTTGTAGTCGGAGATGTCGTAGCCGTCGTCCTTGAGCGGCGACGGATAGAACGGCATCAGCCAGATGGTGTTGACACCGAGATCGCGGATGTAGCCGAGCTTGGACGTCAGGCCCTGAAAATCGCCGATGCCGTCATCGTTGGAATCCAGGAAGGATTTGACGTTGAGTTGATAGAGGACCGCGTCCTTGTACCAGAGCGGATCATCGATATCGAGCCCGGAAAGCGTCGCGGGATCGAGTGCGGGAGCGGCGGCACTGTCGTTCATGAAGTCTCGGACTTACATGAAGTAGTCGAAATCATGCTCGCTGCGCAGATGGCGACGCAACACGAATACGTGCGCCGGCAGCCGTGCCGGATCCAACATCACGAAGTTGCGGCCGCCGCGCCACTGATAGTGCTGTTCGCTCAACAGATCGTGCATCTGGTAGGGGTGGTCCGGGTCGAGGCCGAGCGCCTTGAGGTCAAGTTCGACCCACCCGGATTGGACATTGTGTGGATCCAGATTGACAACGGTCAGGACGATGTTGCCGGTAGCCTCGTCGTGCTTGCGATAGGCAATGAGATAATCGTTATCCACCTGACAGAATTGCAGCGAGCGATCCGATTGCAGCGCGACGTTCGCACGCCGTGCGCGATTCACTTGAGCGATCAGAGAGCGCAGACTGTCAGGGCGATCGAGGCTCCAGTGGCGAAGCTGGTATTTTTCCGAGTTTAGATACTCCTCGCTACCTGGTTCGCGCGGCGCGCTCTCCATGAGCTCGAAGGCGGGCCCGTATATCCCATAGTTGGCACATAGAGTCGCTGCGAGAATGAGCCTCGCCGCGAACACTGCGCGCAGCCCCGATTGCAAAGTTTCCTGCAGAATGTCCGGGGTGTTCGGCCACACGTTGGGTCGAAAGTACTGCCATCCGGGCCCCCGCGCCAGCTCGGTAAAGTATTCGGTCAACTCCTGCTTGCTGGTGCGCCAGGTGAAATAGGTGTAGGACTGGGTGAAACCGAGTTTTGCCAGTCGGTGCATCACTTTCGGCCGCGTGAAGGCCTCCGCCAGAAAGATCACATCCGGGTGCTCGCGCCGAATCTCGTCGATGACCCATTCCCAGAAGGAAAAGGCCTTGGTGTGCGGATTATCGACGCGAAAGATTCGCACATCCTGTTCGATCCAGAAGTCCATCACGCTCTTGAGTTCCTGCCACAGCGCGCGCCAGTCGTCGGTCTCGAAATCAAACGGGTAAATGTCCTGGTACTTCTTCGGAGGGTTCTCGGCGTATTGCACGCTGCCGTCGGGCCGGTGCTTGAACCAGTCCGGATGCGCGCTTACGTACGGGTGATCGGGTGCGCACTGGAACGCGATGTCGAGCGCGATCTCCATCCCCAGACTTCGCGCCCGCATATTCAGTTTCTTGAAATCCTCCAACGATCCCAGCTCCGGCAATATCGCCTTGTGGCCGCCATCCGCGGAGCCGATGGCCCAGGGACTGCCCACGTCGCCGGGTCCCGCCTTGAGCGCGTTGTTCGCGCCCTTGCGATTCACGCGTCCGATCGGTTGGATAGGTGGCAGGTACAGTACGTCGAAACCCATCTCCGCCACGTACGGCAGCCGCGCCTGGACGTCCTTTAAATTGCCGTGGCGTCCTGGAGCCGCCGCGGTCGAGCGCGGAAACAATTCGTACCAAGTCGAGAATCCAGCGCGCTTGCGATCCACCGCGATTTCGACCGACGCGGCGGTCGCGAGGCTTCGATCCGGGTAGCGGCCGACCAGGCTCGCCCGATCCGGATCGAGCGCAACGGCCTTAAGCGATGCCGTGTCCGACATCGCGATTGAATGATCCTTGGCGCGATCGGACAGCAGCGAGGCCCACGCGGCCAGAATGGTGGCATCCTGGCCTGCAGCGCGCGCAGACGCCTCGAGCGCCAGCACAGCCCCCACTTGCAGCGCCAGCCGCACATCGGTGAGATCCTCGCGCCGCTGCAGCTCGTGGCGCCAGGACTCGAAGTGGTCCACCCAGGCCGAGACTTCGCATCGATAGCGGCCGGGCGCAGGCGGGGTGAACTCTGCGATCCAGATATCGTTAGCCTGCGCCGCCATGTCGGTCTCGTGCGTAGCTGCGTCCGTGAGCTCGGAGCCTGCCCGAGACTGCGTTTTCCCGAGCCCCTGCCAGCGCATTGTGACCCTCAGCAGGTCGTGCCCGTCGGCAAAGCAATGGGCCTCGATACGTACCGGTTCGCCGGCTATGCCCTTGGCGGCGAAGCGCCCCCCATCGACGCTCGGTGAGAGCGCGTCGATGACGGCGCGGATTCGGCCGTCGGCAACTTGAGGCTCAGAAGACAGCGACGCGGATGGCGACAGTGTGGCCGGTTTGCGCGACTCTGCGGCCTTGGCGCCGGATGATTGCTCGGTTATTCGCCGTTCAGCCATGGGGTTCCCAGCGAAGTATGATGGTGGATAGCGGCGGCAGCGTCAGACTCAGCGATTCGACTCGACCGTGGGTGCTCACCGGCACCGATTCCACTGCCCCGAGGTTACCCCAACCGGCGCCGCCGTATTCGCGTGCATCGCTGTTCAAAACCTCGCGCCAGATTCCGCGCTTCGGAACGCCGATTATGAAATTGCTGCGCGGCACCGGTGTAAAATTGCACGCGACAAGCACGGGCGACACATCACCTCCGCCCTTGCGCAGAAACGCTATCACGCTGTTGTCGGCGTTGTCGACCTCCAGCCATTCGAAGCCGTCCGGCGAAAAATCGATCCGATACAACGCCGGCTCGTTGCGGTACACGCGATTCAAATCGCTCATCCAGCGCTGCATCCCAGCGTGCTCGGGCAGAGCCGTGACCCCCCATTCGAGTTCGCCCTCGTGAGTCCATTCGCGGCGCTGACCGAACTCGCCGCCCATGAAAAGCAATTTCTTTCCCGGATGTCCCCACATGTAGCCGTATAGCGCGCGCAGATTGGCGAACTGCTGCCAGCTGTCGCCCGGCATTTTGCCGATAAGCGAGCCCTTGCCATACACCACCTCGTCGTGCGAGAGCGGCAACACGAAGTTCTCGTTGAAGGCGTATACCAACGAGAATGTCAGCTGTTTGTGATGGTAGCGCCGATTGATCGGATCTTGCTGCATGTACTGCAGGGTATCGTGCATCCACCCCATGTTCCATTTCAGGCCGAAACCGAGGCCACCCATATCGGTGGGGCGCGACACCATTGGCCACGCGGTAGATTCCTCGGCGATCACCGTAGCACCCGGATGGTCGCGGTAAACGGCGCGGTTTAACGCTCGCAGGAACTCGATCGCTTCGAGATTTTCACGGCCCCCGGATCGATTCGGAATCCACTCGCCGGGCTTGCGCGCGTAGTCGAGATAGAGCATGGAAGCGACCGCGTCGACGCGCAGCCCGTCGATGTGGTAGTGCTTCAGCCAGAATAATGCGGACGATACCAGGAAGCTGCGTACTTCGTTGCGCCCGTAGTTGAAGATGGCAGAGTTCCATTCGGGATGAAGACCCTGGCGCGGATCGGCGTGTTCATACAGGTGCGTGCCGTCGAAATAGATCACGCCGTGCGCGTCGGTCGGGAAATGCGAGGGAACCCAGTCGAGGATGACGCCGATTCCCTTCTGATGCAGGTGGTCGACGAAGTACATCAGATCCTGCGGGGTGCCATAGCGCGCGGTCGGCGAGAAATAGCCGGTAGTCTGGTAACCCCACGAGCCGTAGAACGGATGCTCGGTCACGGGCATCAACTCGATGTGCGTGAACCCCAAACGCAGCATGTAATCCGCGAGTTCGTGGGCGATGTCGCGGTAATTGAGCAGATGTCCATCCTTGCGCTTCCACGAGCCCAGATGCAGCTCGTAGATCGACATTGGGGCATCAAGCCCGTTGCGAGCGCCGCGCGAAGCCATCCAATGCGCGTCTCGCCACTGCCATTCCAGCGACCAGATCCTCGAACCGGTGGCCGGTGGCAGCTCGGAGTAGAACCCGATGGGGTCAGCCTTCTCTCCGGTGTATCCGTTCACGCCAGAGGTGATCCGATATTTGTAGGCTTGGCCTCGCTGCGCGGCCGGCACGGTACACTCCCAAATGCCCGATCCATCCGAACGTGGGCCCAGCACATCCTCATGGGCGCCCCAGCCATTCCAGTCGCCGATGATGGTGACTTTGGCGGCGTTCGGTGCCCAAACGCCGAATGAGGCCCCGCCGCTGGGTTGCAAGTGGCACCCGAGCTTCGAGAAGAGCTCGCCGTGGCTTCCCTCTTTGAATAGATAGATGTCGTGCTCGGTCAACAAAATATTCGGCTCCCGTCGGCTGCACGCAAGCATAAGCCCTTCAAGCATAAACTTCGGCGGCCCTTACCCGCTGTAAGCCTGTGGTTGGATTTGCCTGTAGGACTATTCATGCCCCTCAACTAGCCACCCGAAGCCGCGATCGCCGCGGCCGATGTCGTAGACTTTCCAGCGCGCACGCGCTTACCACCGTTATTCGGCCAGCTCTCCATGTCCATCCGTATCGGCATTTCCGGCTGGCAATACGCGCCCTGGCGCGGTGTCTTCTATCCCAAGGGCCTGCCGCAGCGAGAGCAGCTGTCGTACGTCGCCAGCGCCTTCCCGGTGGTGGAGATCAATGGCTCGTTCTATTCGCTGCAGCGGCCTGCCAGCTATGAGAGGTGGTATCAGGCGACACCGAAGGGTTTCGTGTTTTGCGTCAAAGGTCCGCGCTACATCACGCACATGCTGCGCTTGAAAAATATCGACGTGCCGCTGGCGAATTTCCTGGCCTCCGGCCTGCTCGCTCTGCGCAATAAGCTCGGGCCCATCCTGTGGCAGTTCCCGCCAGGCTTTCGGTATGAATACGGTCGCATGCGCCAATTCTTCGCGCTTTTGCCGCGAGACACGGTCGCAGCGACGCGGCTGGCAGGCCGGCATGAGCGCTGGCTGCGCAACCGGGTGTGCCTGGAGACCGACGCTCGCCGTGTGATCCGCCATGCCGTGGAGGTCCGCGATAACAGCTTCGTCGACGGGTCGTTCATCCGACTGCTGCGCGACGAGAATATCGCACTGGTAGTCGCCGAGAGCGCGCGCCATTGGCCGATGCTGCAGGATGTGACCGCAGACTTCATCTACCTGCGATTACATGGAGACAAAGAATTGTATCGCGGCGGCTATGGTGACGCCGCGCTGAAGCGGTGGGGCCGCCGCATTGCGGCCTGGGCGCGCGGCGGCGAACCACGTGATGCGGTTCGCGTTGCGGCACGTTCTCCGGTAGCAGCGCGTGAGCGCGATGTCTTTTGCTTCTTCGACAATACCGATGTCAAGCTGCGGGCGCCGGTCGACGCTCGCAGTCTCATGTGTAAACTTAAGGTTCAATGGCCGCCACAACCGCGGCGCAAAGCATAGGACGGCGTCAGATCAGCTACCTGAGCGCGCACTGCGCTTACGGCGCGCAGCTTTGGCAGCCTGCTTTCCAAGAGCGGTCCGAGTCGTCTTCGGCAGATGCTTGATGGTCTGCTTGCGCTTTGCCGCCGAGGCCGCCTTCTTGATATTTCGCCGCGCCGCGTTGCGTTGGCGAGATGTCATGGAACCTCCTGTGTGGTTCACCACCGATAAGCGTTGAGGCGAGCATACGCGAAACGAACGTGAATGGCCGTGGCCGTTCTCCTACCGCATTTGGCACGTTCGACTGGCAGAAGTACTCGGGCGCTCTGCATATAAGTGCAGGACCGCTGCCCGATGCAGCGTAAGGGACTGTTGCATGAAGCATCGCCAGTTGCGCTTCCCTTGCGGCTTTCGGGTGACTTTCAGCACCCGCCGGGCCCAGGTTGCCGAGATGGTAATCGCTCCTGGCGACGCTGAGGGGGCCTTGAACAATCGACACCGGGATGCGGACCAGTGGCTGTACGTGGTGAGCGGAACGGGTGTTGCCCGCGTTGCCGGGAGACGCATCGGGCTCCGGCAAGGGGTGTTGATATTAATTCGCCACCGCGAGTCCCACGAGATAAGGAACACCGGTCGCGCTATGCTCAAGACACTGAACTTCTACACGCCTCCGGCGTACACGCACAGCGGTAAAGAGCGACCGGCGGCACGCCCGAACTGATGAGCGCTGATGCCACCAAGCTGCCGGCGTTCGGCGCGGACAAGACTGCGTTGACGGTGGTGATCGAGACCCCCAAGGGCAGTCGCAACAAATATGCCTATGACCCAGCCGAGCGCATCTTCGCACTGAAGAAGGTGCTGCCGGCCGGAATGGCCTTTCCGTACGATTTTGGCTTCGTCCCGTCCACCCTAGGCGGGGACGGTGATCCGCTCGACGTGCTGGTTCTGATGGATGAACCCGCCTTTCCGGGCTGCAAGCTCAGCTGCCGCATCATCGGCATCATCGAGGGCGAACAAGGATCCAAGAAGCATCGCGAACGCAACGATCGAGTCGTGGCCGTGGAAAGTGGCAATCACAGCTACGCGCATGTCAAACACGTCGATGAAATGGGTCGGAAATTCGAGCACGAGCTGGAAGCCTTCTTTGCCAACTACCACCAACTCTCCGGCGAGGCGTATCGCATCCTGGCCATGAAGGGCCCCGCTGCAGCCCGTCGAGCAGTGCGTCGAGCCCGACGGGCTGCGCGCGAAGCCGGGGGACCACGCCGGTCCAAATAGCGCCAGGACCGGTGGCGCTCTTCTCGCCATCCGGTCCGTTGCGCGCCCCGGCAAGCGTTACCGCGGCTGGCTGCCGGAATTCGGCGGCGTCGACGTCGAATCAGTCGGTGCCGGCATGCTGGATCCCGCATCCGGGGCGGTCGGCGCAGAAATCTGCGGCGCCTCGACGGGCGGACTCGCGGGTGCCGACGAGGTCGCATCGTTCGATGGCGGTGGCGGGGTGCTCGAGTCGCTGGACTTTGAGCTGTCCGAGCTGCTCGAACTATCCGACTTCCTCGAACTACTATGGCGCGAGGAGCGGGAGTTCAAGTCGCTTGCCGCGGCAACCCGTTTATGCCCGGACGCCTTCGTCTTGCTCGAGTTCGAATCGTCGCCTGACTGGCCGCCAGACTGCGCGACGGTCGCATCCGTCGGCGCCGTCGCAGCTGCGGGAGCGTCGGGCGGGCTCGCTGCCGGCGCACCTGGGGCAGGCGCCGCCTGATTGGCCGATGGCGGCGTCGTTGCGGGAGGCGGCATGGCATCCGGCACGGTTGGCGCCGGAGCCGCGGCCGCGGGCGGCGGTGCGGTATTGCGCGCAACTTCACTCTCCTGCTTGGCGCGCACTGCGAATACCGATGCGCCGATACCGAAGATCACGGCAAGGCCAGCACCGATTACGATTTTGCTGGTCGCGTGCGAGTTCATCATTTCGGAATCTCCTTCAATGGACGATGGAAATCCTTTTACCGCGCTCGCGTCGTTGCCCCCATAAGCCGATGAGAAAACCCAACTTCCCGCAGACCTACGCCGCAGACCGCGGAAAACAAGCATCTTATTGATAACGACGCGAATTTGGACTGGGACGGCGGCAACCACCTACAAGCGACGGACAGCTGATATTCTGCGCCTCATCAAACTGGTTTCGGCGAATGAAAATAAAGTGCGCTGGTTAAGCATTCGTTCAGCTGAACTCTGCTCGCTGTGACGGGCGTGAACATACCGTCGTTGCCCGCCGCCAGCAGACCATGGTCGCGCGCCAGTGCGATCGACCGGGTTATCGACGATGCCATCGACACCGGGCGCATCGTTGGAATGGTGATGATCGCCGCGCTCGATGGAGCCATCGTCTATCGGCGGGCCGCGGGCCTGGCCGACCGCGAGTCGCGCCGTCCGGTGCGGTCGGACGACTGTTTCCGTCTCGCATCGATGACCAAGGCCATCGTCAGCGTCACCGCGCTGGCGCTCGTCGACCTCGAAGTTCTGCGCCTCGAGGATCCGGTGACGCGCTGGTTGCCGGAATTTCGCCCCCGGCTCGAGACCGGACGCGAACCGGTCATCACGCTACATCATCTGTTCACCCACTCGGCGGGCCTCACTTATGGCTTCCTGGAGGCGCCCGACGGACCTTATCACCAGTTGGGAATCTCCGATGGGCTGGATCAGGCACCGGTGACGCTGCACGAGAATGTCCGGCGCATTGCCGCCGCCCCGCTGCTGTTCGAACCTGGCGAACGTTGGAACTACTCGGTCGGCGTCGATGTGCTCGGTGCGGTCATCGAGCGCGCGACCGGATCAACGCTCCCGGAAGCGGTGCGCAAGTTCGTCAGCGAACCACTTGCCATGGACAGCCTCGAATTCGTGGCACCCAGGGAGCGATTCATCGTCACCGCCTACGCCGACGCGGAACCGGTACCGGTCCGCATGAGCAACCCGTACCGCCTGAGCTTCGTCGGTGGGACCATCGATTATGCGCCGGAGCGTGCATTCGATCGAAATGCGTTTCCATCGGGTGGCACCGGCATGGTCGGCGATGCCATCGACTATCTGCGCTTTCTGGAAGCGATACGCACTGGCGGTGCTGGCGTGCTGGAAGCCGCAACGGCCGCCGCCATGACGCGAAGCGCCCTGGGCGAACTCGGGCCCAGTCCCGGGTGCGGCTTCGGGTTGGGCGTGCAGGTGCTGGCAGATCCGGTAGCCGCTCAGACTGCGATGAATCCCGGGTCCTGGAGTTGGGGCGGCGTTTACGGCACCCATTTCTGGGTTGACCCGGCAGCGGCTCTGACGGTCGTCGTGCTGACGAATACCGGTTTGGCCGGCACCTTCGGTGAATTTCCCTCGGCGCTGCAGCGAGCTGCGTACCCGAACACGTGAAGCGGGGATGGCAGCTCTGGATCGACCGCGGCGGCACGTTTACCGACATCGTGGCGCGCGGGCCCGACGGTCAGCTACTGACGCATAAATTGCTGTCGGACAATCCGGAACGTTACCCGGATGCGGCGGTGCACGGCATCCGAGAAGTAATGGGCCTGGCGCCCGGCCTGCCTATCCCCGCCGGTCAGATCGAGGCCGTGAAGATGGGCACCACCGTCGCCACCAACGCATTGCTGCAACGACAGGGCGCGCGTGTCGCCTTCGTTACTACTGCGGGATTTGCCGATGCATTGCTCATCGGCTACCAGAACCGACCGAAGATCTTTGCACTGCAGATCCTGCGCCCGAGGCCGGTGTATGAGGTCGCACTGGAAGTGCGCGAGCGCATCGGCGCCTACGGCGACGTCGTCCGGGCACTGGATCTGGACGATGCCCGCGACCGCCTGCGCGCTGTCTACGCATCAGGCATACGTGCCTGTGCCATCTGTCTGATGCATGGCTATCGCTATCCGCAGCATGAGCGTGCGCTGGCGGCAATCGCACGGGAGTTGGGCTTCACGCAAATCAGCCTATCGCACGTGGCCAGCCCGCTGATGAAATTCGTCGCGCGCGGCGATACAACCGTGGCCGATGCTTATCTGTCGCCGATCCTGCGCAGCTACGTCGAACGGGTCAATTCGCTGCTGCCCGGCATCGCGCTGCAAGTCATGCAGTCATCCGGCGGTCTGACCGATGCCGCACGGTTGCAGGGCAAAGATGCGATTCTATCCGGACCGGCCGGCGGTATCGTGGGCGCCGCGCGCACCGCCGCGCTGGCCGGCATCCAGCGCATGATCGCCTTTGATATGGGTGGCACCTCGACCGACGTCAGCCACTATGCCGGAGAGTTCGAGCGCGCCTTTGATACCGAAATCGACGGTGTGCGGCTGCAGACGCCGGTATTGCGGATTCATACGGTGGCGGCCGGCGGTGGTTCGATCTGCGTGTTCGACGGCGTACGTGTGCGCGTCGGCCCGGAATCCGCCGGAGCCATTCCCGGTCCGGCCTCCTATCGGCGCGGCGGTCCGCTCACCGTCACCGATTGCAATGTCCTATTGGGCAAGCTGCGTGCCGAGTACTTTCCGCGCCTGTTCGGTCCCAACGCCGATCAGGAGCTCGACACCGCGACCGTGCGGCGAAAATTCGAGCAGCTCGCTCGCGACATTAGCGCCGCGACCGGCCGCAACCACACTCCCGAGGAGCTTGCCAGCGGTTTTCTGCAGATCGCGGTCGATAATATGGCCAACGCCGTAAAAAAGATCTCGGTGCAGCGTGGTCACGACATCGGCCAGTACACGCTGGTATCCTTCGGCGGGGCCGGCGGGCAGCACGCCTGCCTGGTGGCCGATGCGCTCGGAATGGGCAGTGTATTCGTACATCCTTTGGCCGGCGTGCTGTCGGCGTACGGCATGGGGTTGGCCGATCACCGGGTACTGCGCCTGCGGGCGATCGAAGCGATCCTTGATTCAGCCGCCATGGCAAACCTCAATGCCGCGGCCGCCGAGCTTGGCGCGGCTGTCCGCCGCGAGCTTGCCGATCAGGGCATCGAAGCCGAACGGATCCGGACCGAAGCGCGCTGCGCATTGAAGTACCAGGGCACCGAGTCGACCCTGGAATGCGCTTTGCTGTCGGCACCGGCAATGTCGGCAGCCTTCGAGACGCAATACCGCCAGAGCTTCGGCTTCTTGTTGCCAGACCGTGCGCTGGTCGTGGAATCGCTGATCGTCGAGGGCATCGGTTCGCAGGGACAGGATCTGCACACTCCCGCCATCCTGGCGCCGCGCTCGCAACCGCTGCAACCTCTGGCCAGCCATTCGCTGTTCAGCGCCGGCCGGTGGCGCGATACACCCTTTTATGAGCGGGACTCATTGAGGCCCGGAGACCTCATTGGCGGACCCGCCGTCATTCGCGAAGCCAACGCCACCACGGTGGTCGAGAGCGGCTGGCGCGCCGCGGTCACACCGCTCAACCACCTGATGCTCAATCGGATCGCAGCCCTGGGACGCGACCTGGCGGGCACTGACAGCGTCGACCCGGTGCGGCTGGAGCTGTTCAACAATCTTTTTATGTGGATCGCGGAGCAGATGGGGGCGACGCTCGCCAAGACCGCGCTTTCGGTCAACATCAAGGAGCGACTGGACTTCTCTTGCGCGCTGTTCGACTCCGCCGGGCAGCTGATCGCCAATGCGCCGCACATGCCGGTGCACCTGGGATCGATGGGCGAGTCGGTGCAGTCGGTGCTGAACGCGCACGCGCGCTCGATGCAGGACGGTGACGTGTATCTGGTCAACGCTCCGTACGCCGGTGGCACGCATCTTCCGGATGTGACAGCGGTGATGCCGGTGTATGAAGGACCGGGCTCAAAGTTGCCGGATTTCTTTGTCGCCGCTCGCGGTCATCATGCCGACATTGGCGGCATCACTCCGGGCTCGATGCCCGCGAACTCCCGCCACATCGAGCAGGAAGGCATCCTGCTCGACAACGTACTGGCGGTGCGCAGTGGACGGCTGCTCGAAACCGAACTGCGCGCCCTGCTCGGCTCCGGTCGCTTTCCGGCACGCAACATCGATCAGAATATCGGCGATCTGCGCGCGCAGGTGGCGGCCTGCCAGAGCGGCGCACTGGAGCTGCATCGCGCGATCGATCACTTTGGCCTTGGTGTGGTGCGTGCCTACATGAATCACGTGCAGGACCATGCCGAGGAATTGGTACGGCGTGCCGTTGGCGCGCTCAAGGACGGGCAGTTCCAATACGAATTGGACGACGGCACCAGAATCTGCGTGGCATTGCGAATCGATCGCGATCGCCGGGCTGCGACGATCGATTTCACAGGCACCAGTTCGCAGCAGGACGGGAACTTCAATGCGCCGCAGGCGATCGCGCGCGCCGCCGTGCTGTATGTTTTCAGAACGCTGGTGACCGAGGAAATTCCGATGAATTCCGGCTGCGCTCGGCCGCTGCACATCATCCTGCCTGAGGGCTCGATGGTGCATCCGCGCTATCCCGCCGCGGTGGTGGCCGGCAACGTGGAAACCTCGCAGGTGATCACCGATGCACTGTACGGCGCACTTGGGATTATGGCCGCCAGTCAGGGCACCATGAACAACTTCACCTTTGGCGACGCCGCGCACCAGTACTACGAAACTATCGGTGGCGGCTCGGGAGCGGGCCCGACCTTTGATGGCTGCGATGCGGTCCAGACGCATATGACCAATTCCCGTTTGACCGACCCGGAGGTACTGGAATGGCGCCTTCCGGTGCGGCTCGAGGAATTTCGCGTGCGACGCGGTGCTGGCGGGCAGGGACTACATCGCGGCGGCGATGGCGCTGAGCGGCGCATGCGCTTTCTGCAGCCAATGACGGCGGTGATCCTCGCCAACCATCGTCGCATCGCGCCGTTTGGCGTCGACGGCGGGGAATCCGGGGCTGTCGGCCGCAACTGGGTGGAGCGAGCCGATGGAACTCGGGTGGATTTCGGCGGTACGCAATCGATCGAGCTGGATGCCGGGGACGCATTCGTTATCCAGACGCCGGGCGGCGGCGGGTTTGGTCGAACATGAAAGTCGGTCGCATCGCCGCGGCGAGCACGGTGGGTACGCTGCTGGAGTATTACGATTTCGCCGTCTACAACTCGCTCGCCGCTCTGGTGTTCAGCGTTGTCTTCTTTCCGGCGCATGATCCGCTCACCGGCGTGGTGCTGTCGCTGTCAACGTTCGCGGTCGGCTATCTTGCGCGCCCATTGGGCGGGGTAGTGTTCGGACGCCTCGGGGATACGCGCGGGCGCCGCTTCGTGCTCACCAGTACGCTGGTCGTCATGGGCGCGGCCACGGTGCTGATCGGGCTATTGCCGACCTACGAGCGCGCCGGCATCGCGGCGCCCTTGGCGCTGGTAGCGCTGCGATTCGTCCAGGGTGCGGCGCTGGGCGGGGAATGGGCCGGCGCGGTGCTGCTGTCGTTCGAGCACGGACCGGCGGATGCGCGTGGGCTGCACGCCGCGTGGGCGCAGATGGGGCCTGCACTCGGCACGCTGCTCGCCACAGCATGCCTGGCTGGCATTACCCTCCTGGTGTCAGCAGCTGAATTTCAGGCGTGGGGGTGGCGGATTCCCTTTCTGGTCAGCGTGGCGGTGGCGGGATTTGGGCTGTGGATTCGACGCCGGGTCGAGGAGACCCCGATCTTCGCCGCGGTCCAGGCGCGACGAAGCACTGTGCGCGCACCGATCGGCGCAGTGTTGAAGAATCATTGGCGACGCCTGCTACTCGCCGGCGGCTCGCGGATTGGACCGGATGTGTTGTATTCGCTCCTGGCCACATTCACGCTGACTTACCTTACGACCGTCTTGCATCAGGCACGCAGCGCCGCGCTGCTGGCGGTGACGATCGGCGGCGTGGTGCATGCCGGTACCGTCGTGTGGTGCGGGCGATTGTCGGATCGCTTTGGCCGGCGCCCCGTGTACGCAGTCGGCGTGCTGTGCGCCATCATCTGGGCGTTTGTCTACTTCCGGCTGCTCGACAGCCTGCAACCGGTGGCGATCGTGCTGGCGGTCGCCTCGGGATTCTTCATTCACGCGCTGATGTACGGCCCCCAGGCCGCTTTCATCGTGGAGCAATTTCCCAGCCGCGTGCGCTATGCCGGCGCCTCGCTCGCCTACACCTGGGTCGGTGTCATCGGCGGCGGGCCGGCGCCGCTGGCGTTCGCCGCCCTGTGGCGCTCCTACCGATCGACCTGGCCGCTGTCGCTATACCTGGCTGGTGCGCTGTGCGCGACCGCGATCGTGCTGCTGGTGGCGCGTGAAACCGCCCACCGACCACTGGAAGACTGAGGGCTGCGTCCCGATTCCATGAATTATTCGCCTTTGCCGACGATTGCCAGCAGCCCCTGGGCATCGACCTTGCCGCCCGGCAGCATCGGAATGCGCGGAATGACGAGTATCTTGGATGGCACCATATAGGCGGGCAGCGCCGAGCGAAGCAGCTTGCGCAATGAATCTACCAGTCCTTCCCCCCGTCCGGGCTTGGCCACCACGAATGCGCACAGCGTGGTGGTGCTCTGGCGCGTGTGCGCCAGCACTTCGGCCTCCTCGACATCGGCATGCCGGCGCAGCAGATGCTCGATTTCACCGAGCTCGAGGCGCTGGCCATTGAACTTGATCATCCGATCGCGGCGTCCCAGCACTATGAATACCCCATCGCGGTCACAACGCGCCAGATCGCCGGTCCGGTAGATGCGGCGCGCCGGATCGATCGGGTCGGGCTCGAGCGTCCCGCCGACCAAGCGCCCATCGAGGATTTCGCCCAGCGCGTTGTAGCGGCTGCGGATCACCAGCTCGCCTGCCTCACCGCGTGCGCAGGCGCGTCCGCTCGGATCCAGTATCACGGCCTCGGTGTCGGGCATCAGCGTGCCGTTCGGTACCCGGATCGGATCGTGCCGGTCGCGCTCGTCGGCGTACCAGCTCAAGCCGCTGCATTCGGTCGCACCATAGGTCGTGCGCACAAAGCACTGGGCCGGCAGCGCCGCCCGCAGGTTGCGCAGGTCCGCCAAGGTGAAGGATTCGCCGTAGGTCTGCACGATCCGCAGGCGGGCAAACGCCGGAGCGGAGTCCGGCACACGTGCAAGGCCACGCAGCATAGAGGGAGCGGCCCGCAGGATCGTGATCGGCGAGTTCTTCAGATCCGACAGGATGCCGCTGATGCCACGTGCCTTAATATCGATCAGGTGCAGGCTGGCGCCACCAAGCGGATAGCTGAATAACGGTGTGAGCCCTCCGAGCGTAGTCGGCGAAGACAGCGGCATCACGCGATCGTCCGTCCGCACGTGCAGGGCATCGTAGGCGACGCGCGCCAGATGCAGGATATTGCGTTGACTGTGAGCGATGGCCTTGGGCACGCCGGTGCTGCCCGAGGTGCACAGAATGAGCGCCGCCGCGTCAAGATCGAACATATTGCGCCGCACCGCATGGTCGATCGCGCTCAAGCCCATCGCATCGTCCGAGTCCACATCGACCGGCACTACCGGCAACGCCGCTCCCGCAAGCTGTGCGTCCGGTGATGCCAATACCAGGGTGGCCTTTACCTTGGCAGCGACCGCGGCATTGCGGGCTTCCGGAAAGCTGGCGTCCAGCAGTGTCGCGATGCGTCCCGTCGCCAAGCAGGCGTACATCGCCACGACGTAGGCTCGCCCCGCCGGCAGCAGCACGGCGATCGGACCGGGCGCGCTTGGCTGGCGCAGGATGGCTGCGGTCAGCCGATCCACCTGTCGCATCAGTTGCCCGAAGGTCAAGGTCCCGTGATCGTCAACGACCGCAACCTCGCGCGCGTATCGAGCTGCTATCGATTGCAGGCGCTCGGCAATCGGGACTGCCAAGGCTGGATCGCCAAATGGCTCGAATGGCCGGTCAGTCGGACCGCGGTAGTCAAACGGTATGTGCCGCGTTGCGATCCAATCCTGCTCGCTGATCATCGCTTCCTCATCGATACCGCCGTGCATGCCGCGCGACGGGCGGTAACCATCCGCGGCTCGAGGCTAGTATAGATATAGATAGGGCCGACCTGCGCCGAGCCGGTACCACCGGCTGCCGCGCCCGCGCCGCTCAGAGCGTGACGCAGATCACACTCGCAGGACACCCAGGGGCATCGTCCGCGGCTGCGTGACCTGCGACACTGATCAGACCTCCTGGTGCCGACAGAATCTCAGCATCAGAGGCTGACATATCCCGGGAAGAACTTGGCACTCGCCTCTCTCAACGCCCGGCTACGGCCGATTTGGGGGTTTTCTTTGCTGGAGCTGCTGGTCGGCATCGCGATGATCGCAGTCCTGGCCGCCATCGCGGTGCCCACCTACCAATCCTACAAACGGAACGCCGAGGTCGCCCACGCTATCGCCGATATCGTGACCATGGCGACAGCAATTACGCAGTATCAGACCCTAAACAACATGCCGCCACCGGATCTTGCGACCATCGGCTTCGACAAGCTGCTCGATCCCTGGGGACACGCGTACGCCTACCAGTCGTTCACCGGTCTCAATGGCAAGGGCAAGATGCGCAAGGACAAGAACCTGAACCCGATCAATACGCAGTATGACCTCTATAGCCTGGGCGCCGACGGCCAATCCAAGCTGCCTCTGACCGTGCCGGTCAGCAAGGACGACGTCCTCCTGGCCAACGATGGCAACTACATTGGGTTGGCTGCGAACTTCTAGAGCGCCCGCACAAGCGCCGCGCCGTGCGGCACGCTCCGGTCGAATTGCCCGGCGCGTGATCGCTCTGTACATCATCAGCGCGCTGGTTCCGTTGAGCCTGTGCACCGGATTTCTATTGCGCGAGTCTAGCTCGCAGCTGACGCGCACTCAGATTCAGAGCCTCGACGGTCTGGTACGCAGTTTCGGCATGACGCTGCTGGGACGCCTGAATGGCGCCGACGATGTACTAAAGTCGATCATTTCGGTCCCCGGTAGGACCGACAATGACATCGGCGATGAGGTCGGCAAGCTGGTGTGGGTGCGTAGCCTGCGTCGCGTCGCAGCCGCCGGGCAGCCAAGCGAAGCTGAGCTGCCGCCTCCGGATCCTCGTCAGGTCGACAATCTTCGGGCCGGCAAGTCCGCTGTCCTGTGGGACACCGACGAGCGTGGCAATGTACAGATCTACCTGGTGCGCGCACTGCCGAGCGGCAGATGGCTGTACACCGAGCTCAATTCCGCCTGGCTCTGGGCCGACGCGAGCGACTATGCCGGAGATGCGGTTCTGCTGGTACTGGACGCGCACGCCGAGCGCCTCAACGTCACCGGCACACCGCCGGCGGGCCTGCGCCCGGCGGACCTGCTGCCTTCTCCGGCCTTGCGCAGGACCGATGCCGCACTGGCGGTGTCACCGGCGTCCTTGCCACGCGGCTGGTTCTCGCGCTCTTGGGAGATGTTCCTTGCCGGTAGCTATGGCTCACCTTCGTGGCAACTGGTGGCGCTGAGCAGACACCCGAGCCTGCTCAGCGACTCCAACGAAGCGTACCTGTACCTGTTCGGCGTCATCGGGCTCACCATCCTGATGATTGCATGGCTGTCGATGACCTCGATCCGCCGGCAACTACGGCCGCTCGGTCTACTCACGCAGGCCACCAGACGCATTGCGCAGCGCGACTTCGACGCCTTTCGGACTCTGACGTGGAACGACGAGTTCGGCGACCTGGCGCGCTCGTTCGACGCGATGTCGGACAAGCTCCGCGTCCAGTTCGCCGCGCTGGAAGCGCTCGCCGAGGTCGACCGCCTGCTGCTGTGTACACCGGAGCTTGAACTGATTCTCGACACGCTTTTGCCGCGCATTGCCCGCCTGATTGGTTGCAGTAGCGTCTCGGTGCTGCTATTCGATCCGGATTCGAGCGAGCACGCGCGCGCCTACGATTACAGCGTGACGCAGCACGAACAGCTCCCAGTGCGCAGAATCACGACTGATGTCGCGGCGCTTCGCGCTCTGTGCGAGCAGCCGTCGCCGCCGCTTATCGATGCAGCCAGCGCCGGTTCGCTAGTGTTCGAATCGCCGACCGACCTGTCGCGGGCCGCCACCATCCGTCTGCAGGCATTGAAGCATGACGGCGATTGCATGGGGGTCCTGTGCGTCGGCTACGGCGGCGAGGTCGCGGCTGGCGAAGACACCGGCATCAGTGTCGCGGACTTCGCCGACCGGATCTCGCTCATTCTGACCAATCTCAAGCAGGCCGAGCGTCTGCGACGCCAGGCGAACTACGACTCGCTCACTGGACTCCAGAATCGACAACTGTTTTCCGACCACGTGCGTGAGGCGGTCGTCGCCGCCGAGGCGGCGCGCGGCCTGGGCAGCCTCCTTTACATAGATCTGGATCACTTCAAGCGCGTCAACGACACCGCCGGCCATATGGCAGGCGACAGGCTGTTGCGGGTGGTGGCGGAGCGGCTGACCGCCTGTGTTGGTGAGGGCCACAGCATCGCCCGACTAGGCGGCGACGAGTTCGCGGTCCTGCTAGCTTCGATTGCCGATCCCGACAATGCCCGGCGCGTGGCCGAGCGCATCCTCACCGGACTGCAGGAACCCATCACGGTCGATGGTCGCCAGCACTTGGTGTCCGCCAGTATCGGCATGACGGTGTTCCCCGCCGATGGCACCAAGCTCGAAGATCTGTTGAAGGCCGGCGATATCGCGATGTACCACGCCAAGGAGGAGGGCCGGGGTCGTGCCGTGTTCTTCCAGAGCGAGATGCAGCAAACGCTGATCGAACGCATGAAGCTGGAGAGCGGCATGCAGCGCGCCTTCATGCACAATGATTTCGCACTGCACTATCAGCCGATCGTACGTGAGGGCAGCGCTGGCGCGCTGGCGGTCGAAGCTCTGGTGCGTTGGCCCGGCTCGAATCAGTCCCCATATCTCTCTCCGACTGTGTTCGTACCGGTAGCCGAAGAGAACGGCCTCATCGTCAAGCTCGGCGAGTGGATACTTCGGACCGCGTGCGCTCAGTTCACGCGCTGGCGCAACGATGGCCTCAAGCTCGAGTATGTCTCGGTCAATGTCTCGGTGCGACAGCTGCGCGAGCCGGCCTATGTGCTGACGCTGCTGTCGGCGCTGGCCGAAAGCGGCATGCGTACCGACGAGCTCCAGTTGGAAATCACGGAAAGCGTGCTGGCCAATGGTCCTGAGGTCGAGCGCACGCTGTGCGACATCGCCGGGCACGGGGTGCGCCTGGCGCTGGACGACTTTGGGACCGGCTACTCGTCGTTGAGCTACCTGCGCAAATATCCGATCCGAACGGTCAAGATCGACCGGTCATTCATTCAGGGCCTGCCGCACGACGTGGCCGCCTGCCGGCTGGCCGAATCCATCATCGTCATGTGCAACGTGCTGGAAAAGAACGTCATCGCCGAGGGCGTCGAATCGGATGAACAACGGCAGTTCCTGCGAGGTGCCGGCTGCACCACGCTGCAGGGCTATCTGCTTGGGCGGCCGATGGAAGCCGCAGACATTCCGGGATTCGTTCGCCGACTGCGGTCCACGCTGGGCGCCGAGGCGCCAGCCGAGTCGGCCGCAACGGGGACTGGACGCAGCCAGCGCGCCTGACCGGCCCGAGGGGGGTCGGCTCACACGTCGCGGTAGAAAAATACCTTCTCCATGGCCTCGAGCGTCGCCGGCTTGACCAGGTGATGGTCGAATCCGGCCGTCCGCTCGCTTTCGATTTGCTGCCCATAGCCAGTCAACGCTACCAAGCGCGCTGATTGCAGATGCGGGTTGGCCCGCAGGCAGCGGGCGATCTCATAGCCATCGATGTCGGGCATGCCGATATCCAGCAGGATGAATTCCGGCCTGAACTGGTCGGCGATCTTGAGCGCTTGCTGCGCGGCATACGCGGTCTCAACCACGTGACCTTCGAATATCAGCAGCAGCTTGACCGCCTCGGCCGCATCGACGTTGTCATCGACCACCAGAATGCGCAGCGAGCGCATTGGACTTGGCAATTGCGCCAACGGTGCCGTCGCCGGGGCCTCAATGACAGGCAGATCGACCACGAAGCTGGCGCCCTTGCCCGCGCCATCGCTGCTGGCGATAACCGTGCCACTGTGCATCTCGATCAGGCGCTGCACCACGAACAGGCCAATACCGAGACCGCCGTGTGCGCGATTGGATGTGCGATCGCCCTGGGTGAACAAGTCGAATATCCGGGTCAGCAGATCGGGGGCGATGCCGCAGCCGTTATCCCGAATTTTCAGCTGAACGCGTGCGCGCTGCTGCGTCAGCTCGATGCTGATCTCGCCACCAGGATCGGTGTATTTGGCGGCGTTGAGCAACAGGTTGGACAGCGCCTGCACCAAGCGCGAGCGATCACCGTACACATACAGCGTCTGGTCCAACTGCGGCCGGGCCAGCCGGTGATTCTTCTGACGGAGAGCAGGCTCGACCGATTCGATCGCAAGCTCGAGCACTCTGCCAATCTCAAGCGCTTCCCGGTCGAGCGCTATTCTGCCGTGAGCAATGCGCGCCACGTCGCTCAGATCGCCGACCAGCCGCGTCAGCTGCTCGGATTGTCGCTGAGCCATGCCGCAAGCTAGCGCCAGGTCGGACCCCTGCGGAACGCGGCGAGCCAACAGCTCGGTAGCATTACGAATGGTGGCCAGCGGGTTGCGCAGCTCATGCGCGAGCGTTGACAGGAATTCATCCTTTTGCTGGTCCGCGGCTTGCATCCGCTGCTGGCTCTCCCGTAGCGTGGCGTCGCTCCGAATGTGCTCGAGTGCGGCCCAAAGCCGGTCGGCGACATCCTGCAGCAATTCCGTCTCGGCTAGACTGCACACGCGCGGAATGCGGTGCTGAATTCGGAACATTCCCACCCAGCGCCCATCCTTCATGAGCAGCGGCCCTATGTCGACCGCGGCGGAGTGCCCGGCCGGTGCCAGGGCATCTTGCTTGGATTCCGTATAGGAAATGCTATCCACGTGCAGATGCTCGGCCAGCAATCGGCAAGAAAGCGTCACGATCTCCTCCGGATCGTCGATCGGCCGGATCGCGTCGCTGAGCCGCAGCAGAAACGCCTGACGATCGTAGCCCTCGCGTACGGCCGATTCCTCGACCTTGCGGGCGTTGATGTCAACGTTCATGCCGATCCATTTCAGAATAGTGCCGTCATCGGCGCATACCGGGGTGGCTCGGAAATTGGTCCAGCGCCATCCGCCGAGGGCGTGGCGCAAGCGAAACTCAGCGTCAATCGGGCGGTGCGAACTGACTGCCTCGCGCCATTGCTGTTCGGCGTGCATCCGGTCATCCGGATGCACGGCGTTGATCCAGCCATAGCCCAGCCATTCCTCGATCGTCTGGCCGGTGTAAGCGCGCCACGACGGGCTATCGGCGCTGACGAACCCGGATGCATCGGCTTGCCAAACCGCCTGTGCGAACGATTCGATCAGGCAACGGTATTTCTCTTCGCTGTCGCATCGTGCGGCATCGGTGCGCTTGCGATCGGTAATGTCCCAGTGCACGCCGCACACGCGCATTGCACCGGAAATCGGATCATGCCAACCATGACCGCGCTCCTCGATCCAGGCGATGCGGCCGTCGATCGGCCGAATGACGCGGAATTCGGCGTGCAGTACGTCGCCGGTACGCGCCGCGCGCTCGAATGCGGCCCGGTGCCGCGCCCGATCATCCGGGTGCACCAGATCGAAGCCCTCATCGCCGCTCGGGTAGATGCTGCCGGGTACCAGGCCGAACACCTCGGTGGACATGGCCGAACGCGTGACTCGGTCCCCGTCCGAGGACCATTCGAATGTGCCGACGCGCGCCGCTTCCAGCGCCTGCAGCAGCCGCTCCTCGTTGTCCCGTAGCGCACGCAGGATGCGGTTGAAACCCGGATCAGTGGAGGATCTAGAGCTCACCGGTCCGAAACCTTCCGAGACTGTCTTCACGACCCACCGCGAGCTTGATCCTCTCCGCCGCTCGCGTGCACGGCACGGCGTGTGCAAGTTTCAGGAACCCATCGGCATAGGCCGCTGTTGCCGGTGAGAAATAAAGGCACTGAACGCCGCCGATCAGCACGCTGCTAAACATCGCCATATCAGGTGGTTCCTGGGTCATCTGAAAGAATTGCTGGAACTGGTCGCGGAGCGCCTAGTGTCGGTTGAATGCCAGGTGCATGCTGGTCAGCTCTACGCGATACCAAGGAATGGATTCATCCATTATCGTTCGCCCTGCCCATAGAAACGAATAAAAGTTAAGCCTGAACATTCTCAAGTGCAAATATGGAAAATTAATGACCGCACCACCAGGCCAAAAGAGGGTTAACATTAACCACACGTAACAATGGGTACGTTATATGCCTCCCAGACGACGATCCACCAGTAGCCGAGACCGGCTAAAAAAGGCGCAGCTGTCCTTCTATCCAGAGATAGAGGAATACGAAGCGTTGCGTGAGCTCAGTGCCCGAACCAAGGTTCCACAGCAGGTCTACCTGCGCGAAGGATTGCGCTACGTGCTGCATCAGATGGACTCGCGCGCACGGCGGTCTGCGGTTCCGGCGCGCCGAAGCGAGCGCGATATGGGTGGATTCACGGCCTTTGCCGCGGAGCTCCAGGCGGTGATGCGCAGAACGACAGCGGCCCTGGGACGCTACCGGACTGAGATCTCGAGCAGACCTCGACCGAGCCGCCGGCGCTCGCCGGCACGCTGAGGCGCTTGCCATTGGTCCGAGGGCCGGCGCTGGATGCGCCTGCGCGAGTCCTCGACCTAACCGGTGGGCGCCTGCCCCCACCAGCGACGCAGCCGCAGCGCGGCGAGCTCGCCGACGACGCCGCGCCGGAACGCCAACACACAGACGACGAAGATCGCGCCGATGATTACGCTCACCCAGCCGCCGACGATGTCGGACAGATACTCCTGCAGCGTGACCACAACTGCCGCGCCGATCACCGGCCCGAAGAATGTGCCGGAGCCCCCAAGCAGCGTCATCAGGATCACCTCACCGGAGTTCGACTGCTGCACGTCGGACAGCGTGATAAAGCCAAGTACCAGGCCTTTGAGCGAGCCGGCGAATCCGGATAGCGTCGCCGACAACACGAACACCAGCAACTTGTAGCGATTGATGTCATAGCCCAGTGAGAGTGCGCGCGATTCGTTGTCGCGGATGGCCTTGAGTACCTGGCCGTACGGCGAGTGAATGATGCGGCGGATCAGAAGATACTGCCCGACGAACGCGACCAGCACAAAGTAGTACATCGTGATATCCGAGTGCAGCGAGAACAGCCCGAGAAAGCTCCCGCGCGCCAAACCCTGCAGTCCGTTCTCACCACCGGTAAACGGTGCCTCCAGGCACACGAAGTAAACTATTTGCGCGAGCGCCAGCGTCACCATCGCGAAATAGATGCCGCGACGTCGGATCGCGATGGCGCCGATGACCCAGCCCAGTAGCGCGGCGACGGCGACGCCGGCCGCGATCGCCGGAACCGTTCCCCAGCCGCGCGCGGCGACCAACCAGGCGGTGGCGTAGCCAGCCGCCCCGAAGAATGCCGCATGGCCGAAGGACAGCATGCCGCTGAATCCGAGCAACAGATTGTACGCGCAGGCGAACATCGCGAAGCACAGCAGCTTCATCATGAAGATCGGATAGATGCCGATCTGCGGCACGGCCAGGGCGAACGCGGCGGCCAGAAAGTAGAAAACCGTGCTCGGGCGCACCGACCTTACTCCCTGCCGAATAGCCCGGCCGGGCGCACGATCAGCACGATCGCCATGATCACGAACACGATGACGTTCGACGCCTCCGGATACACCACTTTGGTGATGCCTTCGATCACGCCCAGCGCAAGACCGCTGACGACAGAACCAAGGATCGAACCCATGCCACCGATCACCACCACCGCAAACACCACCGTCACCAACGAGGAACCCATCAGCGGGGTCACGAGCACCACCGGGGCGGCCAGCACGCCGGCCAGCGCCGCCAGCGCGATACCGCCACCGTAAGTCACCGACACGATCAGCGGCACGTTCACTCCGAAAGCCTGCAACAGCTGCGAGTTCTCGGTCGCGGCGCGCAGCGTGGCGCCGAGACGCGTGCGCTCGATCAGGAACCAGGTGAGGCCACACACCGCGATCGAAGCCAGGATCACCCAGGCGCGATACACCGGCAGGATCATGAAACCGAGGTTGAGCGCCCCCTGCAGCGCGGGTGGAACCGGGTAGGACTGGCCGGATACACCGAAGATCTCGCGCAGCGTGCCTTCGATGACCAGCGCCATGCCGAAGGTCAGCAGCAGACCGTACAGCGGGTCCAGCCTATACAGATGACGCAGCAGCACGCGCTCGCTGACGATCCCAAGTATGCCGACCGTCAGGGGCGCGAGCAGCAGCGCCGCCCAGTAATTGACCCCGAACCACTGCATGCCGAGCAGCGCCGCGAATGCGCCCAGTGTATAGAAAGCCCCGTGAGCGAAATTCACCACGCCCATGAGGCCGAAAATCACCGCCAGCCCAAGGCTCAGCATTGCGTAGAAGGCCCCATTCACGAGGCCGAGCATCAGCTGCCCCAGAATGACGGCAACCGGGATGCCAAACACTTCAGAAATACTACTTAGGCGCCAGCGGGCAGGCCCCGGTAATCGGCCCGAATGCCTGCTCCCCGCTCATCGTCCGGACAATCTTGTAGTAGTCCCAGGGATACTTGGATTCCTTCGGCGCCTTCACCTGCATGACGTACATGGTGTGAATCATGACCCCGTCGGCACGCACGTAGCCGCCTTTGGCGAACATGTCGTTGATCTTGGTCTTCTTGAGCTCGGCCATCACCTTGTCGGGATCGGTGGAACCGACGGCTTTGACAGCCCTCAGGTAGGTCAGAGTCGCCGAGTACGCGCCGGCCTGATCCATGGTCGGTTCAGCCTTCTGCTTGTCAAAAAAGCGCTTGGCGAATGCACGGCTGTCATCGCTCAAATCCCAGTACCAACCGGTAGTCAGGTACAGACCCTGGGCAGTCTGCAAACCCAGACTGTGGATATTGGTGATGAAAGCCAGCAGCGCCGCCGGCTTCATGGTCTTGGTGATTCCAAATTCGTTGGCGGCCTTGAGTGAATTGCTGAAGTCGCCACCGGCGTTGGCCAGGCCCAGAACCTGCGCGCCCGATCCCTGTGCCTGCAGCAGGAACGAGGAGAAGTCCGAAGCCGCCAGCGGCACGCGCACCGCGCCGATATTTTTGCCCCCGTTTTCCTCCACCACCTTGGAAGCCGCGGCTTGCAGCTGGGTCCCAAAGGCGTAGTCGGCGGTCAGGTAGAACCAGGTCTTGCCGCCGCCTTGGACAATCGCGGTCGCTGTGCCGTTGGCGAGCGCGGTGGTGTCGTAGACGTAATGGATCGTATAGGGCGTGCAGTCTTCGTTGGTGAGCGACGACCCCCCCGCACCGATAACGAACAGCGGCACTTTCTTCTGCGCGGCCACCTTGGCCATCGCGATATTCACGCCGGTGTTGGATCCGCCCAGCAACATGCTCAGGCCGTTCTGATCAGCCCACTCGCGGAATTTTGATGCCCCGACGTCCGGCTTGTTCTGGTGATCGGCCACCAGCACGTCGATCTTCTTGCCCAATACGGTGCCGCCGAAATCGGCGATCGCCATCTTGACCGCATCCACGCCGCCCGCTCCCATGACGTCCGCGTAATTCCCCGACAGGTCGTCGATGTCGCCGATGACTATGGTGTCGCCGGCGGCGC
>DASXYW010000088.1:0-55913 GCA_036502265.1 Steroidobacteraceae bacterium
TGCTTCAGGGTGACGTTGAATCCGGCCTGATAGATCCGCATGATCTCGTCGCCCGCGGCCTCGGCGATCTCCATGACAGCCGGCAGCAATGCTTGCAATTCCTGCATCACTCTATGATATCCGAGCACATTGAGCCTTCCGACCCCGCGATCGGGCCCGACCTCTGGAAGCGCATCGATACCGTGCTGCTGGACCTGGATGGCACGCTGCTAGACCTGGCGTTCGACAATCATTTCTGGCGCCAGAGCGTGCCGCGGGCCTTCGCGCTCGCACGCGCCATCAGCCACGAGGACGCCGTGGCGCAGCTGCAACCGCGGTTTCGCGCTCGCGAGGGCACGCTTGACTGGTACTGCATCGAATACTGGAGCCGCGAACTATCGCTCGACATCGCCGCGCTCAAGCACGTCGACGCGCATCAGATCCGCTGGCTGCCCGGAGCGCGCCAATTCCTCGGCCGCGTGCGCGCCCTGGGCAAGCGCCTGGTGCTGGTGACCAACGCGCACCCGACCACGCTGGCCATCAAGGACGCGCGCACGCAGGTGGTCAGTCACTTCGACGCCGGCTTCAGCTCGCATGCGTTCGGCGCTCCGAAGGAGCAGGCTCAGTTCTGGCGCGAGCTGGTCAAAGTCGAGCAGCTGCAGCCGGCACGCTGCCTGTTCGTGGATGACAGCTTGCCGGTGCTCCGGGCCGCGCGCGCGGCCGGTATCGGGTTGATCTACGCAGTGCGGCGTCCCGACAGCAGCGCACCACCGCGGGTACTGTCGGAGTTTCCGGCGGTGGACGCCGTAGCCGACCTGCTGCCGGCCGCCCCGTCGAGCTAGCGGCCCTGCCGGCGACGCTGATGCGAGCCGCCCGCGCGACTGCCGCGATGGGCGCCGGGACGGGGGCCGCCGCGCCGCATCGGGGCCACGTGTGCGTGCGGGCGCGGAACGTGCGTGGCGGCGTCGAGTGTCGCGAGCAACTGCGGTTCGACCGCGGCCACCGGGATCTTGTGGCCAATGAAGGTCTCGATGTCCGGCAGTCCGATGGCGTATTCCTCGCAGCCGAAACTGATGGCATCGCCGTCGGCCCCGGCGCGCGCCGTGCGGCCGATGCGATGCACGTAATCGGGCGCGTCCTGTGGCAGGTCGTAGTTGAATATGTGACTGACTTCGGGAATGTGCAGGCCGCGCGAGGCCACGTCGGTGGCGATCAGGATCGCGAGCTCGCCCTCGTGAAACTGTCGCAGAAACTGCAGCCGCTTCTTCTGTGGCACGTCGCCCGACAGCGCCTGGGCGTTGAAGCCATTGGCGCGCAGCGCGGTCTCGAGCTTTTCTGCCAGCCGCCGGGTGTTGACGAAAACCATGGTACGGTGCGCCTCGGTCTGGCGCAGCAGTCCGATCAGCAGCGGCAGCTTCTCCTCCATCGCCGGGAAGTAGATCACCTGGCGAATGCGGTCAATCGTGACCTTATCAGGCTCGATGCGCACCAGCTCGGGGTTGTTCATGTGTTCGTACGCGAGCTCCAGCACCCGGTGCGACAGCGTGGCGGAGAACAGCATCGATTGGCGCACTTCCGGTCGCGGCAGGCGTCGCAGGATGTAGCGGATATCGGCGATGAAGCCCAGATCGAACATGCGATCGGCCTCATCCAGCACCAGCACCTTGACGTGTCGCAGGTCGTACACCTGCTGCTTGTAATAGTCGATCAACCGGCCAGGAGTGCCGATCAGCACGTCGACACCGTCGCCGAGCGTGCGACGCTGCTGCTCGTAGTCGGTGCCGCCGAACACCACCGCGACCTTTAGTCCGGCGTGCTTGCCCAGCACCAGCGCGTCCTTGTGGATCTGCACCGCGAGCTCGCGCGTCGGCGCGACGATCAAAGCGCGCGCCGAGGTGCGACTGCGGCCCGGTCCGGGCGGCTTCGACAGTAGCAATTGATACATCGCTACTAGAAACGCGGCGGTCTTGCCGGTACCGGTCTGTGCCTGTCCGGCGACGTCACGACCCTGCAGCGCAATCGGCAATGTCTGCGCTTGAATCGGGGTGCAGTGGGTGAAGCCGGCATCGGCGATGCCTTGCGCCAGCACGCTCGCCAGCGGCAGCGATGCGAAGGTCATTGAACTGAGATGTTCGTCACTCATTTATCGATGTGCAGATTGGCCGATCCGGTGCGCTGCGTCCGACAACACTTGCAAAGCGACCCGGAAAGGGCTAAAAATATCCTTAATCGGCGGCTGTTCTGTCCGCACATGCCAAGCCACTCAGACGCAAGCAACTCAGGGCTCATCCGCAAGCTAGTAGTGTAACCGTTAGACGGCTTCCCTGGGGCGCGACACCAGCCCCGCCGTGCAAAATCACTTCGGTCAATTTCCAAGCACCCATCTGGCAAATTCGCTTTTCGGCCACATTATGAAGGTTTATCCCCTCAACGGAGGCTTAACCGCGTGAGTAACAAGCACATAGTGCACACCTCGGACGGCAACTTCGACCAGGACGTGCTGAAATCCGACAAACCGGTGCTATTGGACTTCTGGGCCGAGTGGTGCGGCCCGTGCAAGATGATCGCCCCGATCCTCGATGAGATCGCCAGCGAGTACAAGGATCGGCTGCAGATCGCCAAACTCAACATCGACGAGAACCCGCACACGCCGCCGAAGTACGGCATCCGCGGGATCCCGACGCTGATCCTGTTCAAGAACGGTACCGTGGAAGCGCAGAAAGTCGGCGCGCTATCCAAATCGCAACTGGCAACATTTCTGGATCAACACCTGTGAGAGATCAACACCTGTGAGAGGCTACCTCGGTAATCAGGGCCGCAACCGCCCCAATAACAAAGGCCCGCGACACGGCAACCGTGACGGCAATCGCGGCAACGGCCGTCCCGACGACATGATGCCTGAGCTCGAGCCGCTGGCGGAGGACGACGCAGAGATCATCAGCCCGGCCGAACTCGAGCGCTCGCGCAGCTCGATGAACCTGACCGAGCTCAAGTCCAAGCCGATCCACGAGCTGGTGAAGATGGCCGAGTCGATGGGACTCGAGAACCTGGCCCGCTCGCGCAAACAGGACATCATCTTTTCGATCCTCAAGGCCCACGCCCGCAACGGCGAGGACATCTACGGCGACGGCGTGCTGGAGATTCTGCAGGATGGCTTCGGCTTCCTGCGATCGTCAGACGGCTCCTATCTGGCCGGTCCCGATGACATCTACGTCAGCCCGAGCCAGATCCGGCGCTTCAATCTGCGCACCGGCGACACGGTCTCCGGCCTGATCCGCCCGCCCAAGGACGGCGAGCGCTACTTCGCTCTGCTCAAGGTTGGCGAGATCAACTTCGATTCTCCCGAGAGCTCGCGCAACAAGGTGCTGTTCGAGAACCTGACGCCGTTTCACCCGACCCGCCGGCTCAAGCTCGAGCGCGGCAATGGCAGCACCGAGGACCTGACCGCGCGCACCATCGACCTGGTGGCGCCGATCGGCCGCGGCCAGCGTGGTCTGATCGTGTCGCCGCCCAAGGCCGGCAAGACCATGCTGCTGCAGAATATCGCCACCTCAATCACCGCCAATCATCCGGAGGTGTACCTGATCGTGCTGCTGATCGACGAGCGGCCCGAAGAGGTGACCGAGATGCAGCGCACGGTCAAGGGCGAGGTGGTATCGAGCACCTTCGATGAGCCCGCGGCGCGGCACGTGCAAGTGGCGGAGATGGTGATCGAAAAGGCCAAGCGCCTGGTCGAGCACAAAAAGGACGTGGTCATTCTGCTTGATTCGATCACCCGCCTGGCGCGCGCCTACAACACCGTGGTGCCATCGTCGGGCAAGGTGCTGACCGGCGGCGTGGACGCCAACGCGCTGCAACGGCCGAAGCGCTTCTTCGGCGCGGCGCGCAACATCGAGGAGGGCGGCAGCCTGACGATCCTGGCCACCGCGCTGATCGACACCGGCTCCAAGATGGATGATGTCATCTACGAGGAGTTCAAGGGCACCGGCAACAGCGAGATCCACCTGGATCGGCGCATCTCGGAGAAGCGCGTGTTCCCGGCGGTGAACATCAATCGCTCCGGCACCCGCAAGGAAGAACTGATCACGGATCCGGGCGAACTGGCCAAAATGTGGATCCTGCGCAAGCTGCTGCATCCGATGGACGAGCTGGCGGCGATCGAATTCCTGCTCGACAAGATGAAGGACACCAAGGCCAACGCCGAATTCTTTGAGGCCATGAAGCGCTGACGCGCTTAGGTGCCAAAGTGAGCGGCGCGTCACAGCAGCAGCGCGCGCCGGCGGCTGAAATCCAGGCTATGCGTCGCTGGTGGCTCGCCCCGTTGGTATTCGTGCTGGCCGCACCGGCGTATGCCGACGATTACTCGCCGCCACCGCCACTGCCGATCCCGAGCCCGATCACCGATCACTTTTCGATCCGCGGGGGATTTTTCTGGGGCCAGACCCATACCTACGCCCGCTTCGATTCCGCCACCGGCGTGCAGGGCACCCCATTCACCGGTGAGGGCGACCTGGGGCTGACCAATCAGGCGCGTGCTCCGAACGTCGAGATCATCTTCCGCATCGAGCAGCGCAGCCGGCTGCGGGTCAATTTTCTCGACTCGCGCCGGGCCGCGGACCGGGTGATCGATCATACGCTGCAGTATGGCGACCAGACGTTCCTGATCAACAGTCCGGTCCACTCGGTATTCGATTGGCGGCAGATGGACCTCACCTACACCTATTCATTTTTGCGCAATGAGCGCTTCGAGCTCGGCGGCGGTCTAGGCGTGCACTTGATACAGGCCGAGGCCAGCGCCGAGATACCCAATACCCCGCAATTCGTGGATTACAATACCGCCGGCCCATTCGCCACGTTGGCGCTCGATGGCACCTGGCGCATCGATCCTCACTGGTCGCTGAACACGCGCGGCCAGTACATGCGCGTCACTATCAGCTCGATCAGCGGCGCGTTGGGCCAGTATCACGCCGACCTGCAGTACCGGTGGAAGCGCAATCTGGCATTCGGAATTGGCTATCAACGCCAGGACGCCGATGTGACCATACGTCGTCACGATCCCTCGGGCGAGCTGCGCTTCAGGCTTGACGGCCCGGAGGCGTTCGCGCGTGTGAGTTTCTAGGGGCCTGCCACACCGACAGCGCTGCGATGACCACGAACAGCACGCCGGCGGACAACGCCAGCGAGTGGTGTACGCCGATGACAGCGCCCATCAATCCGACCGTGAAGCCGGCGACGAAGCGCAATCCGAGCGAGGCCATCACGAACACGCCAATCACGTGGCCGCGCAGCGCCGGTGGCGCATTGAGCTGCACCAGCGCCTGCGCCATGGCGCCGAATGACAGCTCCAGAAAGCCGGCGCAGAACAGCGCCGCCAACGACACTCCATACGAGTGCGTCAGTGCAAACGTGCTCAACGCGACACACCACAGCATGCACAGCAGCAGCGCGCTGCCGACGCGCGGCGGCAGCAGACCGCGGCTCTCGAGCAGCACCGCGGCCGCTAGGCCGCCGGCGGCGTCGGCCGCGGCCAGCGCCGCGTACGCCGCACCGGCATTGCCGTGCCCCAGGTCGGTCGCGAAATTGGGCATCTGCGCCTGGTAGGCATTACCCACCAGGAACGAGGCTGCGCCAGCCATCACCGTCATGGTCAGCAGCACGCTACTGCCGCGGATGCTGCGCAGCGTGGCGATCGCATCGGTAAGGCCGGGCGCCGCCGCCGCGCGGTCGGTGCGGCTGCGCGCAAGCTGCCCGCGGCGTGGTGTGCTCCACAGCCACAGCAGCATCGGCAGGTAAATCAGCGCATTGGCGAAAATGCCGATGGCCGGTCCGAGCAGCAGCATCAGGCCGTTACCGACCGCAGGACCCACCAGCGTGCCCAGATAGCGTGTCATCGCGGCCAGCCGCACGCCGCTCGGCAAGTCTTCGGGCGCGACGAGGTCGTGGATCAGGACCTGGGCGGGCGCGGTCCAGAGCACGCCGGCCAGCCCGTGCACCGTCAGCAACAGCATCGATTTCCACACCGTGAGCGTATCGGTGGCGATCAGCACGCCCCAGCCGATCGATACCGACATGAACAGCAGCATGCCGGCCTGGATCATGCGGCGCACGTCGATGCGGCTGGCGAGGGCGCCGGCGTAGCCGGAGAACAGCAGAAATGGCACCCAGTGGGAGATCACCGCGAAGCCGCCCAGCTCGGCGGAGTGGAACTTCTGGTACATCACCCAGTAGCTGATGACATGCTCGCAGTTGTCGGCGAGCATCGCCGTGGCGTTGCCGACGAAGAAATAACGAAACACCGGCTGTCGCAGCGCCGCGAACGATACCTGACGTGGCGACTCACGCATTGCTTACGGCTGCAACCGGCTGCTGATGAACTGCGCGACCAGCGCGACACTGTTCGGGTCGGACAGCGGGGCGCTGTGACTCAATCCGGCGAGCACCTGTACGCGGCCGTCGCGCAGCTGCAGCGCCACTTCTTCGACGTGCTCGACCGGGATGTACTCATCCTCGCCGCCGTGCAGCAACAGTACCGGGATATGGATGCGCTGGGCCAGCACCGCGGCCGAGTAGTCCTCCGGATAGCCGCCATAGCGCACACGAAACCGCGCCCGCACGCGCCCCACGACTTCGCTCGACAAGCCGGTCAGCGTGACGAACGACTCGAACAGGTAGCCGATATCGCGCGGCAGGCCGACCAGTACCGCGGCGCGCAGCTGCGCCGCTGCCGCATCTTCGGCCAACCAACTGGCGGCGGTGATCGCACCGAAGGAATGCGCCAGGATCGCGCCGGCCGGTCCAAAGGCGGCATTGACCGCCGCCAGCGCGTCGCGAAAGCTGTATAGATCGGCCTGACGGCCGCTGGAGCGGCCGTGGGCCGGCGCGTCGAACGCCACCACCCGCATACCCTGTGCCCGCAGTCCCTCGATCATCGGCTGCAGATGTGCGGCATGCGAAATCCAGCCGTGCAGTACCAGCACGGCGGGCCCGGGGTTGTGCCATTCATACGTCTGCACCTCGCCATGCGGCGTCGGCAGCCGCTTACCCGAGGCGGTGGCGAGGAACTCGGCCTCGTGCCCGCTGATCGGTCGAACGCGAGGTGTGATGAAAAGCCGCGCCGCCAGACGCGCCGTCAGTGCCGGGCTCAAGGCGCCCAACAGGCGCAGCAGGCCGCGGGTGCGGCGCAAGCGCGCGGCGGAGTAACCCGGGATATTGCGCGCCGCGCGTGCGCGCGCGTCAGCCATGGCCATCCGGCGTGGCGCGGCGCTCGCGCGTGATCGCCTGATGGCCGATGTCGCGACGGTACTGCATGCCGCGATAGCGAATTTGGTTCACCAGCTGGTAAGCCTGCTGCTGCGCATCGCTCACCTTCAGTCCAAGACCGACCGCGCATAGCACCCGACCGCCGCTGGTCACGACCTCGGCCCCGGCCTGGCGCGTGCCGGCGTGAAACACCTTGCCGGGCAGGGCGGCGGCTGCATCCAGGCCGTCGATGCGATCGTCGCTGCGCACCTGCTCGGGATAACCATCCGCGGCCAGCACCACGCCGAGCGCGGCGCGCGCGTCCCAGCGCGCTTCCGCCCGGTCGAGAGTGCGATCGATCGCCGCCTCGCACAGTTCGGTCAGGTCGCTCTGGAGGCGCGCCAGAATCGGCTGGGTCTCCGGGTCACCGAGGCGGCAGTTGAATTCCAGCACCATCGGCGCGCCGTCGGCGCCGATCATCAGTCCGGCGTAAAGGAATCCTGTGTACGGGCTACCGTCTGCCGACAGTCCACGGATCGTGGGTACTATCACCTCGCTCATCACGCGTTGGTGCACGGCCGGGGTGATCACCGGGGCCGGCGAATAGGCACCCATGCCGCCGGTATTCGGGCCGCGCTCCCCATCCAGCAGCCGCTTGTGGTCCTGCGAACTGGCCAGGGCCAGCACATGCTCGCCGTCGGCCATCACGATGAAGCTTGCCTCCTCGCCCAGCAGGAACTGCTCGATCACCACCTGCTCCCCGGCCCCCCCGTAGGCCCCGGCGAACATCGCGCGCACTGCCGCGACCGCCTCGGGGATGGTCTGGGCAATGATGACGCCCTTGCCGGAGGCCAGACCGCTGGCCTTGACCACGATCGGGACACGCTGCGAGCGCAGCCACGACTCATCGAAGGTTGCGCGCGTGAAGCTGCGGTAGGCCGCGGTTCGAATGCCGTGACGCTGCATGAAGGCCTTGCTGAAGGCCTTGGAGCCTTCCAGCCGCGCCGCGGCGCGCGACGGGCCGAAGCAGCGCAGGCCGGCAGCCTGGAAGGCATCGACGATGCCCAGCACCAGCGGCGCCTCGGGCCCGACGATGGTGAGGTCGACGCGCTCGCGCTGCGCCAGCGCCACCAGCTGCACGATTTCCGTGGCCCGCAGCTCGACATTGCGCACCCGCGGTTCGAGCGCGGTGCCGGCATTGCCCGGGGCCACCAGCACTTCGCGCACGCGCGGCGACTGCGCGCAGCTCCAGGCCAACGCATGTTCCCGGCCCCCACCGCCGACGATCAGAACCTTCATCTACGCTTTAGGCCGCACTAGTGCCTGAAGTGGCGCACGCCGGTCAGCACCATGGCCATGCCGTGCTCATCGGCGGCGGCAATCACCTCCTGGTCGCGAACCGAACCGCCCGGGTGGATCAGCGCGCCGATGCCGTAGCCGGCTGCCACGTCGATGCCGTCGCGAAACGGAAAAAACGCGTCCGAGGCCATGACCGCCCCGCCCAGGTCCAGCTTTTCATCGCCGGCCTTGAGCGCTGCTAGGCGGGTGGAATAGACGCGACTCATCTGGCCGGCGCCGATGCCGATCGTGCAGGTGGCGCGGGCGAATACGATCGCGTTGGATTTCACGAATCGCACCACCGACCATGCGAACAGCAGGTCGGCGAGCTCGCGTTCATCGGGGCGCCGCCGGCTGACGATCTTCAGATCAGCGGTGTCGAGGCGGTCGTGGTCGCGCTGCTGCAGCAGCAGTCCGCCGGTGACACTGCGCAGCTCCAGCTCGTCGCCCTCGTCGGCCAGCAGATCGCCGGTCTCGAGGACCCGCAGGTTCGGCTTTACGGCCAGCACCGCCAGTGCATCGGCGCGAATGCCCGGCGCGGCGATCAGTTCGGTGAACTGCCGGCCGATAATGGTACGTGCAGTGGCAGCGTCCAGTTCGCGATTGAACGCGATGATGCCGCCGTAGGCGGAGGTCGGATCGGTGCGATAGGCGCAGTCATAGGCCGCCAGCGCATCCTCGCCCAGCGCGACGCCGCAGGGATTGGCGTGCTTGACGATCACGCAGGCCGGCTGAGCGAACTGCCGCACGCATTCGATCGCGGTGTCGGCATCGGCGATGTTGTTGTACGACAGCTCCTTGCCCTGGCGTACCCGCGCGCTGCTCACCGAGGCGCCACCTGCCGTCGGATTGCGGTAGAACGCGGCGCGCTGATGCGGATTCTCCCCATAGCGCAGATCCAGCTGCTTGTCGAAATACAACGCCAGCTGCGGCTCGAAGCCCTCGTCCTCATAGCCCTGACGCTGCTGCAGATAGCTTGCGATCATGGTGTCGTATCGCGCCGTGTGCGCGAATGCCTTGGCAGCCAGGCGCGCGCGGGTGTCGATCGAGGTGGCGCCGTCGGCGTCGATCTCCGCCAGCACACCGGCATAGTCATCGGGGTCGACCACGGCGGTCACGTCGGCGTGGTTTTTGGCCGCGGCTCGCAGCATGGCCGGTCCGCCAATATCGATGTTCTCGATCGCTTCCCCGTAGCTGCTGTCAGGATGTGCGATCGTGGCCGCAAACGGGTACAGATTGACCACCAGCAGGTCGATCGGCTCGATGCCGTGCGAGCGCATGGCCGCATCATCGACGCCGCGCCGGCCGAGCAGCCCGCCGTGCACACGCGGATGCAGGGTCTTGAGCCGTCCGTCCATCAGTTCGGGGGCGCCGGTGTACTCTGAAACCTCGCGTACCGGCAGTCCGGTGGCGTTCAGCGTGCGTGCCGTGCCGCCGGTGGCCAGCAGCTCGATGCCGTGCCGGTGCAACCCGGCCGCAAAGGATTCAAGACCTCGTTTGTCAGATACCGACAGCAGCGCCCGACGAATCAGGGCCGACATCCTGTTACTCGGCCAGTCCCAGCTCTCGCAGTTTCTTGCGCAGGGTGCCGCGATTGATGCCCAGAATAACGGCGGCGCGGCTCTGGTTGCCCGCGGCATAGTCGAGCACGGCACGGAACAGGGGTTCCTCGACCTCGCGCAGCACCATGTCGTACACGCGCGCCGGACGATGACCATTGAGGCTGGAGAAATAGTCGTGCAGCGCATGCTCGGCGTGACTGCGCAGCGGCAGTTCCTTGCCGTTCAGGCGACTCGCACCATTGAGTCGGGCGCCGCTGGCTCTGATCATCGAGTCCCTGACTGACCTGCGAGTATTCTTCTTTAGCATGCTCGCACTTCCCCATCGCCAGTACGCCCGCCGGGCGGCTTTTATGCCGCTTGCCGCTCCGCCCACTGCCCGAATGCCTGTCTGGCGACCGAAAATTGCGACGCTGAATCCTCTGCAGTCATCAGACGCTGACGCAGTTGATCCGCTTCGGTGTTTAGTCGGCAGTACCAGGCAAGATGTTTTCGGGCCATTCGCACTCCCGTGTGTTCACCGTAGAACTCGTACAGGGATGCGAGGTGTTGAAGAATGAACTCGGTCTGCGACGCGCGCAAGAGCGGCGTTGCGAATTGATTGGTTGCGACGTATGCATTGACATCGCGAAAGATCCATGGTGCGCCTTGCGCAGCGCGACCGATCATTACTCCCTGAGCGCCGGTGAAATCAAGTACCGAGCGCGCAGTTTGCGCACAACCGATATCACCGTTGGCGATCATCGGAATGCTGATGCAGCTGCGCACTTCGCGCATCGTGTCGTACTCTGCGGTGCCGCGAAACATGTCGGCGCGCGTGCGACCGTGGATCGCTACTGCCGCTATGCCGCATGTTTGCGCCAAGATTGCGATTCGTGCGGCATTGCGCCGACTCGGCTCGACACCGGTGCGTATCTTGAGGGTGACCGGCACCGAGACTGCGCGCGTGACGGCACCTAGCAGGCGCTCGACCCGGCCCTCGTCGGCCAGCAGCGCCGAACCGCACTGACGGTTGAAGACTTTTTTTGCCGGGCAACCCATGTTGATGTCGATGATCTGCGCGCCCAGGTCCACATTGACGCGCGCCGCAGCGGCCAGCTCCTCGGGCTCGCTGCCCACCAGCTGCACCACCCGGGGTTCGGGCTCGCCGTCGTGATCCATGCGCCGCTGCGACTTGGCCGTGCTCCATAAACGTTGGTCGGCGCTGAGCATTTCCGCCGGTGCCAGCGTCGCGCCGAAACGGCGGCAGAGTTGACGGAATGGCCGGTCGGTCACGCCGGCCATGGGCGCCAGCAGCGCCTGGCCGCTCAGCTGATATCGACCGATGCTCAGGCTCATGGCACCGGGGGCGCGGCGATGACCGTATCGCCGGCGCAACGCGCGACGCCGGCGCTGTTCTTCAGGCACACGTCCAGCTCGAAGCTGGCGCTGTCGGCGCCCGGGTCGTGCACCGCGACCTCGCTGTCGATGCGCTCATCGTGGTCCAGAAAATTGCGCGGCGCACGGCCCTGCGGCCAATACTCCGCCGGCGTCAGATCGCGTGTGGCGATGGTCTTGCCGTATCGATCCAGTAGCGTGAGGCGCAGCAACGGTACCGGTTGCGGCTGCGCCGCGTGGTTGGCCACGCTCAGGCGCACGTGGATCACGTGACTGTCGGACGCATCGGTGGCCGCGCCCTGCTGGCGGATATCGTACGCGGCCAGATTCCAGTGCGGATCGAGCGGCACCCCGAGGTGCGCATACAGGCGGCTCATCGGCGCGCGCAGGCTGGGCGTCGAGGCCAGCGCGTCGCGCCAGTGGTTCACCCCCTGGATTGCCAGCAGCAGCAGCATCAGCACACTTGCGGCCGCCCAGCGGCCCGGGTGCGACGGACGCGACGTCGGAATGATCTCGGCGGCATCCACCGGCACATCATCCGGATCGATATCCGACACTTCGATGCCGTCGGTCGTCGGCGGCGTCTCGGCCGCCTCGTGAGCCGCCACATGCAGGCGCTGCGCCAGGGCGGCGATTTCACTGTCCACCGATTCTTCCGGTACGAACTCCTCAGTTTGCGTGATGGCATCGCCCTCGAGCACGATCGTCTCGAAGGTGCCAGTGCCCTCGGCCAGGCTCGACTCGCTTTCGATGCCGCCATCGCTCGAGCTTTCGGTTGGCAGCGGTGCTCGCCCGGGCGTGTCCAGGCCCGGGCTGACCTGCGCCGGGGCCGGTACCGGCGCATTGACCTCGTCAGCGCTGTCGTCGGTCGGCGGCAGGGCGGCGCCGACCTGCGAGCCTGGAATGGCGTCGTCCGAGCCGGCCGGCTCCTCACTCAGGGCCAACAGCGCATTGAACACGTTCAGACAGCGCCCGCAGCGCACATAGCCCTGCCCGGTACGCAGATCGGCCGCGGTGACCGCGAGCGTCAGGGTGCATTTTGGACAGACGGTGAACATGATCGGATCAGCAGTCATTTGCGCAGACCGGCCAGCGCGACCCAGCCGTCCCGGCCGGCAAAACGGCTGATATCAAACCACTTCAGGAACGCGCTCGCCACCTCTGATTCCTGAGCAGCGAGGACGCCGGCCAGCAGCAATCGCCCGCTCGATGGCAACAGCTGCGTGAACCGCGGTGCGAGCGCAATCAATACCGGTGCCAGGATGTTCGCCAGCAGCACGCCGCAGCCGCGCGCAATTTGATCCTCCCGATCGCACAGCTGCAAGCGATCGGCGACCCCATTGTCCAGGGCATTGTCGCGGGTGGCCGTAAGCGCCTGCGGATCGATGTCATAGGCGTAGACGCGTCGAGCGCCCAGTTTGAGCGCCGCAATTGCCAGGGCGCCCGCGCCGCAGCCGTAATCCACCACATTGGAGCCGTGCAGCTGCGTCTGGTCCAGAAAGTTCAGGCACATCGCGGTGCTAGGGTGCGTACCGGTGCCGAAGGCCAAACCCGGATCCAGCCGCACCACCACAGCGTTCGCGGCATCGACCGTTTCGTGGCGCGGACAGATCCACAGGCGCCGACCGAATCGCATGGCGTGAAAGTCGCGTAGCCACTCGCGCTCCCAGACGCGATCTTCGACCGCGCGCGCCGTCAGGCGCGAGGCTGCCAGGCCCAGCGCAGCGGCCAGCGAGCTGATCAGCACCGGGCCGGCCCGGGTGGCATCGTAGAGCGCCTGCAGCCGCGTGTGGCGCCAGAGCCGCAGCTCCCCAGCTCCAGGTTCGAGTACCGGGTCGTCTTGAGCGTCGCTGAAGGTGACGCTGAGCGCGCCGGCGGCATGACAGATCGAGGCGGCCGATTCGCCCTCGAGCTCGCCGAGCTCGAAGCTCAGCTCCAGGTAGGCCATGTCACTTGAGACCCAGACGTCGCTCCAGATAATGAATATCCAGCCCGCCGGCCCGGTACGCGGCGTGTGCCAACACCTCCTGGTGCAGAGCCGTATTGGTCTTGATCCCCTCGACCACCAGCTCGGACAGGGCGTTGCGCATGCGAGCGATCGCCGTCTCACGCGTATCGCCGTGAGCGATCAGCTTGCCGATCAGCGAGTCGTAGTGCGGCGGCACGTTGTAGCCCGAGTACACGTGACTGTCGACGCGGATTCCCGGGCCCCCCGGCGGATGCCACAGACGGATCGGTCCGGGCGAGGGCATGAAGGTGCGCGCATCCTCGGCGTTGATGCGGCACTCAATCGCGTGACCACGGATCTGCACGTCCGCCTGGGCGTAGCGCAGCGGCTCACCCGCGGCGATCTCCAGCTGCGCCTTCACCAGGTCGATGTCGGTCACCAGCTCGGTCACCGGGTGCTCCACCTGGATACGGGTGTTCATCTCTATGAAGTAGAACTCAGCGTCCTGATAGAGGAATTCCAGGGTGCCGGCGCTGCGATAGCCGACCGCGCGACAGGCTTCGACACAGCGCTCACCCATCTGCCGACGCTGCTTGGGCGTAATACCGGGTGCCGGGGCTTCCTCGATGACCTTCTGATGGCGCCGCTGCATCGAGCAGTCGCGCTCGCCGAGGCTGATCACGTTGCCATGATGATCGGCCAGGATCTGAAACTCGATATGGCGCGGCCGGTCGAGGAACTTCTCCATGTATACCGCGTCGTTGCTGAAAGCCGCCAGCGCCTCCGACTTGGTGATCGCGATTGAGCTCAGCAGCGCCCCTTCCGAGTGCACCACGCGCATACCGCGGCCGCCGCCACCGCCGGAAGCCTTGATGATGATCGGATAGCCGATGTCGCGCGCGATGCGCAGGTTGTCGTCCGGGCTGTCGCTGAGTGCGCCTCCGGAGCCCGGCACACACGGCACGTTGTGGCTGCGCATGACCCCGATGGCCGAGACCTTGTCACCCATCAGCCGGATGGTTTCGGCCTTCGGGCCGATGAAGATGAAGCCGCTCTTCTCCACGCGCTCGGCGAAGTCGGCATTCTCGGACAGGAAGCCGTAACCGGGATGGATCGCGACCGAGTCGGTCACCTCGGCGGCGCTGATGATCGCCGGCATGCTCAGGTAGCTCTGCGAGGAGGGGGCCGGCCCAATGCACACCGACTCGTCCGCCAGCAGCACGTGCTTGAGGTTCGAGTCGGCCGTGGAGTGCACCGCGACGGTCTTGATGCCGAGCTCGCGACAGGCGCGCAGTATGCGCAGCGCGATCTCGCCGCGATTGGCAATGACGATTTTTTCCAGCATTGGGGTCAGGCGTCCGGGCAACCCGGAGCAATATTGCTCAATCGATGATGAACAGCGGCTGACCGAACTCCACCGGCTCGCCATTCTTGACCATTATGGCCTTGACCTTGCCAGCCTTCTCCGACTCGATCTGATTCATCATCTTCATCGCTTCGATGATGCACAGGACCTGGCCGACGTCGACGCTGTCGCCGAGTTCGACGAACAACTTGGCGCCCGGAGTCGGTGCGGAATAGTAGGTACCGACCATCGGTGCGGTGACGATGTGTTCGCCGGCGCCGGCCCGTACTGCCGCTGCGGTGCGGCCCGGCGCCGCCGGCGCGGGTTCCGGGGCGGCCGCTGCGGGTGGCTCGGCATTGACGCGGGGCGGCGGCATTGGTGCAGCCATGTAGCTGGCCGTCGGGCCCGGCACCACGCGCGCGATGCGCAGCGTCTCCTCGCCCTCCTTGATTTCGATTTCCGCGATGCCCGACTCTTCGAGCAGCTCGATCATTTTTTTGATTTTTCGAATGTCCATGACGCCCCGCCGCTGCGCGAAACTGCCCCGCCCACCAAAGGCGCGCCTGAATCTACCTAATTTGGCGTTAATTTGCCTAATCTTTGGCAAAATTAACGCGATCATGCAGGGATCGTGCCGGCTCAGGGACCTTCGCTTCCGGCCTTGGCGTGTGCGATCGCCAGTTCTTTCAGATGCTTGCTGATGTCGGCGCGGGCATCCTCAAGGTTCACCCGCCCCCCGGCCAACGCGTGCAGGATAACCAGGATGTAATCGGCCTCATCCCGGTGCAGCTCGCCCACCTTGAGGGCCAGAATCTGGCCCCGGGCGTCGGCAAACACGGAGAACGGCAGCACCTCCTGCATGCCGAAACTCTGCGCGGCCGCCAGGCCCTGGTCCTCCCCGATCAGCAGCGGGTAATCGACCGGGCTCTTGTGCACATAGTCGGCAACCGCCGTGCGAAAGTCCAATGCGATGCCGACCACCTGCAGGCCCAGCGGCGCGTAGTCGTGCCGCAGCTGCTGCAGCAGCGGCATCTCGCGCCGGCACGGCGCGCACCAGGTGGCCCAGAAATTGATGATCAGCGGCGTCCCGAGGTACTCGTGCAGCGAGTGTTTGCTGCCCGACAGATCCGGCAGGGTCAGATCCGGCACCTGCTGCGGGATCGGCGCGGCGGCCTCGGGCGGGGGAGGGCCGCCGACCGCCGGCTCGTCCGCCCCGGAAGAGGTCCCGGCCATCGGCGACGGCGTAGCGCTGTCCACGCTCACACTCGCCTGGTGACGGGCTCTATAAGCAAGAAATCCGGTGAGCAGCCCGGCGAGCGCGACCAGCACGATCACCAGCGCGCGGGTGGCGGCGGGCATGCGCTTCGCTAGCCGCTGGCCAGGGCTTGGTGCAGCAGGGCTGCGAACTCCGGGGCTTTCATGTAGCCGACGACGCGGTACTCCTGGTGCTCGCGACCCCGAGCATCGTAGAAGGCGATAGTGGGTGGACCGTAGATTTGAAACTGATGCAGCAGCGCCTGATCGTCGGCGTTGTTGGCGGTCACGTCGGCGCGCAACAGCCGCACCGACTTGAGCGCCGTGCGCACGGCCGGATCGGTGAAGGTGTAGCGCTGCATCTCTTTGCACGAGGTGCACCAGTCGGCATAGAAATCAAGCATCACAGGCTGATGCGCCGCGGCGGCAGTCTGCACCTCACGCTTAAGGTCGGCGAGCGAGCTGACGCTGGTGAACGCAGGCTCGGCGGCGAGCGCCGAGGGCGCCGTGAGCGGCCGCAGCGGATCCTCGGCCCCGCGCCCGATGCCCACCAGCAGCGCAGCGGCGTACAGCGCGCACAGCACCGCGACCGCGCGCGCGCTCCACAGCGCCGTGCTGCCTGCGGGTACGCGTTGCACACCGGTCGCTTCGATGCGATCGCGGATCGCACGCCGCACCGGCGTTGTCGGCACGAATTTCCACAGTACGAAGGCGGCTGCGAGCACCGGCAGCACGAACAGCGCCAGCGTCCAGCGCTCGGGCACGATGCGCGTCAACATCCAGGCGGCCAGTGCCAGCATCAGCGCGCCGAATAGGCGCTTGACGCTGTCCATCCAGGCGCCGGCGCGGGGCATCCAGCGGCCGGCCGAACTGCCCAACACCAGCAGCGGCGCGCCCATCCCCAGACTCATGGCAAACAGCGCTGCGGCGCCGCGCAGCACGTCGCCGGTCTGACCGATCACCAGCAGCGCGGCCACCAGCACCGGTCCCACGCAGGTAGTCACGATCAGCGCCGACAACATCCCCATGACCGCGACGCCGCCGAAACTGCCGCCTTGCTGGCGATTGCTCAGCTGCGCCACGCGGGTCTGAATGAAACCGGGCATCTGTATTGTGTACAAGCCGAACATCGACAGAGCCATCGCAACGAACAGCGCCGCGAACAAGCCGATGATCCAGGCCTGTTGAAACACTGCTTGCACCTGCTTGCCGGCAGCGGCGAACAGCGCCCCAGTGAGGGTGTAGGTGACCGCCATGCCGAGTACGTAGGTCAGCGACAGCAGGAACGCCCGTGAGGTGTTGACGCTGCTGCCCTGGCCGACGATCAGTCCGGACAGGATCGGCACCATCGGCAGCACGCACGGAGTGAATGCCAGCAGCAGGCCGCCGATGAAGAACTGCAGCAGCACGGCCAGCAGACTGCCGGTACGCAGCAGCTCGGCCAGGCGGTCCTGCTCGGACACGTACGCGGCGGCGGCCGCTGTGCCGGCCGAGGCGACAGTCGGGGCGCTGCCCTGGCCAATCATGCCGCTGCTGGCCGGGGGCGGCAGTTCGACCGACACCTGACGCGTGACCGGCGGATAGCACAACCCGGCTTCAGCGCAGCCCTGATAGGTGACCTTCAACGGCATCGTGAGCGGCCCGCCGGTCGTGCGTTGCACCGGCAGTGGCACCACCAACTCGTTGTGATAGACGACCTGCTTGCCGAAGTACTCGTCATTCTTGACCTGGCCGGCAGGAAACTGCGGCGCACCGAGCGTGGCCTTGCCGAGCTCGGCGCTGGCCTGGATGCGATCGCGATACAGGTAATAGCCCGGGGCGATCGCCCAGATCAGGCGTATCTGTGAGGAGCTGTCGGCCGTGGCGGCGAAGCGAAACGCCTGTTCGGGGGGCAGAAAATCATCGCCCGATTTGGCCGCGCGCGACTGGCTGACCAGCGCATCCACATCGGCGCTCTGGGCTGCTCTCGCAGCCGGAGCCAAGGCCGATACGGTCAGCGTCAAAAGTGCCAGAGCGATCCCGGGTGACTTCATAGATGCATTCCGCGTGCGCAGCCGAAGGTCCGATTGTCTCAGACCGGCGGTTCGGGCGGCGGTGCTGCACAGCACAGCGGAATCTTTACGCAGGGGACTTGAAACTGCCCGATCAGCCGCTATCATTAGCAGCCAACTGGGGAGAGTGCTAACACTCTGCCGGGCGGGCGGCGAGCAATCGCCAGCTCCGCTACACAGTCCACGACTTAACTTAATGTAAGGAGTAAACCATGAAGATTCGTCCTCTTCATGATCGCGTGATCGTCAAGCGGCTCGAGGAAGACCGCAAGTCCCCAGGCGGGATCGTCATCCCGGACACCGCGGCCGAAAAGCCGGTGCAGGGCAAGATCGTCGCCGTCGGCAAGGGCAAGATTCTGGAAGACGGGCAGGTGCGCCCGCTCGACGTCAAGGTCGGGGACAAGATCCTGTTCGGCAAGTACAGCGGCACCGAAGTGAAGGTCGAGGGCGAAGACCTCGTGGTCATGCGTGAAGAAGACGTCATGGCCATCATCGAAGGCAAGTAAACAATTTCCGAGGACCACGACAATGGCAGCGAAAGAAGTTCGATTTAGTGACGATGCGCGGCAACGCATGTTCCGCGGCGTCAATGTGCTGGCGAACGCCGTCAAGGCGACGCTCGGCCCCAAGGGCCGCAATGCCGTGCTCGAGAAGAGCTTCGGCGCCCCGACGGTGACCAAGGACGGTGTCTCGGTCGCCAAAGAGATTGAGCTCAAGGACAAGTTCGAGAACATGGGCGCGCAGATGGTGAAGGAAGTCGCGTCCAATACCTCCGACGAGGCCGGCGACGGCACCACGACCGCCACGGTGCTGGCACAGGCGATCATCCGCGAGGGTCTCAAGGCCGTCGCCTCGGGCCGCAACCCGATGGACGTCAAGCGCGGCATCGACAAGGCGGTCATCGCCTCGATCGAGGAGCTCAAGAAGCTCAGTAAGCCGTGCAAGGACAGCAAAGCGATCGCACAGGTCGGCACCATCTCGGCCAACGCCGACGAGAGCATCGGCAAGACTATTGCCGATGCGATGGAGAAGGTCGGCAAGGAAGGCGTGATCACGGTCGAGGAAGGCTCGGGTCTGGACAATGAACTCGACGTGGTCGAGGGCATGCAGTTCGACCGCGGCTACCTGTCGCCATATTTCATCAACAACCAGGCCAACCAGACCTCCGAGCTGGAGAAGCCGTACGTGCTGCTGGTCGACAAGAAGATCAGCAACATCCGCGAGCTGCTGCCGGTGCTGGAAGGCGTGGCCAAGGCCGGCCGTCCGCTGCTGGTGGTGGCCGAGGACGTCGAGGGCGAGGCGCTCGCGACGCTGGTGGTCAACAATATCCGTGGCATTCTCAAGGTCGCGGCCGTCAAGGCTCCGGGATTCGGCGATCGCCGCAAGGCGATGCTGGCCGACATCGGCGTACTGACCGGCGGCACCGTGATCTCGGACGAGGTGGGTCTGTCGCTTGAGAAGGCGTCGCTCAATGATCTGGGCGAGGCCAAGAAAATCGTGGTGGAGAAAGAGAACACCACCATCATCGACGGTCATGGCAAGGCCAGCGACATCAAGGCGCGGGTCGAGTCGATCCGTCAGCAGATCGAGGAAGCCACCTCCGACTACGACAAGGAAAAGCTGCAGGAGCGGGTTGCCAAGCTCTCCGGCGGCGTGGCCGTGATCAAGGTCGGCGCAGCCACCGAGATCGAGATGAAGGAGAAGAAGGCCCGCGTCGAGGACGCGCTGCACGCCACCCGTGCTGCGGTCGAGGAAGGCGTGGTGCCGGGCGGTGGCGTGGCGCTGATCCGTGCGCAGAAGGCGCTCGACAAGCTCGAGGGTGCGAATGAGGACCAGACGGTCGGCATCGCGATCCTGCGGCGCTCGATCGAGGAGCCGCTGCGCCAGATCGTGGAGAACGCCGGCGAAGACGCCGCCGTGATCCTCAACAAGGTGCGCGACGGCAAGGGCAGCTACGGCTACAACGCCGCGACTGGTGCCTTCGGCGACCTGATCGAGGCCGGCATCCTGGATCCGACCAAGGTGACGCGGCTGGCGTTGCAGAACTCGGCCTCGGTGGCCGGGCTGCTGCTGACCACCGAGGTCATGATCGCGGAGGCCCCGAAGGATGAGGCCGAGCACAGCCACGGGCCTCCGGGCGGTGGCATGGGCGGCATGGACATGTAACCACGCGGTTACCGCCCCTAAGGTCGCAGGACCGCAAAAAGGCCGGAACGCGAGTTCCGGCCTTTTTGTTTGTGGACCCGGCACTTGGGCTGCCTCTGCCGGACGCCGCCGCCGCCGTCGGATCCAGTTGTCCGACAAACAGATGCGACTCGGTAATGTACATGTAACGAATGGTTAACTTTACAAACCAAAATTCAGGCGTATAGTCGATCGCAGGGTGAGGCGGACGCCCGTCCGCCAGACCCCTAAAAGTCGCGAAACAAGACCCCCCCCCGTTTCGCGCAATACATTAAGCCCCGCTCTGCGGGGCTTTTTTTTGCGCCGCGGTGCGCTATCGTGCGAGCCAAGCTCCACGATGGCGGACCCGACACCTTTTCTCTATGCCGGCAGCGCGCAGCGCTACGACGAGCTGCTCGAGCGCGACGGTTCGATTCGTCCCCACTGGCGAGCCCTGATCGAGCATCTGTCGGTCGGCGACAGCGACTCCGTGCGCCGCTGTGTCGACATGACGCGCCGGCTGATCATCGAGAACGGCGTCACCTATAACGTTTACGCCGACGCGCAAGGACGTGACCGGCCGTGGCAGCTGGACCCGTTGCCGCTGCTGATCGATCAGCGCGAGTGGCGCGAGCTCGAGGCCGGCATCCGCCAGCGTGCGCAGCTGCTCAACGCGCTGCTGGTCGACCTGTACGGTGCGCAGCGGCTGATCCGGCAGGGGCTGGTGCCGGCGGAGCTGGCCTTCGGACACCCGAATTTTCTCTGGCCGGCGCACGGTACCCGGCCGCACGGGGATACCTGGCTGCATCTGTACGCGGCCGATTTGGCGCGGGCGCCGGATGGACGCTGGTGGGTGCTGAGCGATCGTACCCAGACGCCCTCCGGGCCGGGTTACGCGCTGGAAAATCGCGCCATCGTCGCGCGCGTACTGCCCGGCCTGGTGAACGATCTATCGGCGCTGCCCCTGAGCGGATTCTTCGACACGCTGCGAGCGAGTCTGACGCAGTGCGCGGACGGCAGCCAGGCGCCGCTGGTGGTGGTGCTGACTCCAGGCCCCTTCAACGAAACCTATTTCGAGCATGCGTATCTGGCGCGTCACCTGGGTATGCCGCTGGTGCTGGGACACGATCTCACGGTGCGCGATGATCGTGTGTTCCTGAAGACGCTGCCGGGTTTGCGCCGCGTACACGCGATCCTGCGGCGCCTGGACGATGACTTCTGCGATCCGCTGGAACTGCGGGCCGACTCGGCGCTGGGTGTCCCGGGCTTGCTCGGGGCGGTGCGCGCCGGGGCTGTGGTGCTGGCCAATGCGCTCGGCAGCGGAGTGCTCGAATCGGCCGGCTGGCTCGGGTTTCTACCCGGCGCCGCGCAGGCGCTGCTGGGAGAATCCTTACGACTGCCCTCGGTGGCGACCTGGTGGTGCGGCGAAAAGCCGGCGCTCGAGTATGCCATCGCACACCTGGACCGGCTGGTGGTGAAGCCGGCCTTTCCGAATCAGAGTTTCGAACCGCGCTTTGGCCGCGACTTGGGCGAAGCGGAGATCGCCGTGCTCATCCGGCGGCTGCGCGGCCGACCGTACGCCTACGTCGCGCAGGAACGCGTGTCCCTGTCGCAGGCGCCGGCGTGGCGCGCCGGCGCCAACCTGCGCCTGGCAGCGCGCACCCTGACCATGCGTGTATTCGCGGTCGCCACGCCCCACGGTTACGAGGTCATGCCGGGGGGTCTGGCGCGCATCGCCGCGGACGGCAAGGTCGACATCGTGTCGAGTCAGCGCGGCGGGGGCAGCAAGGACGTTTGGGTGCTGGGTGATCCTGCAGGTCCGCCGCTGCACATCGCGGCCGCGGCGCCCGAGCGCCATCTGCCGCACGATGAGCTGCCGTCGCAGCTGGTGGAGAATCTCTTCTGGCTCGGCCGCTACTCCGAGCGCTGCGAGGACAAGGCGCGACTGCTGCGTGCAACGCTGGCGGTGCGTACCAACGCCGCTATCTGGCCTGGCGCACGCGAGCAGTGCCTGCGCCGCGGCGTGCTGGGCGCTAACGCCGATCCGGTCGCGAGCCTATACGATGATGTACTGGAATACGGGCTGGCCGCGGACTTGGGCAGGCTTGGCTGGTGCGCCACGCAATCGCGCAGCCGGCTGTCGGCGGAACACTGGCGCTCGATCAGCGTGATGCAGCGCCAGTTCCAGCGGGCCGGCGCCGGCCCGGCCGATCCGCTCGAGACGCTCGACCGGCTGCTGGTCTCACTCACCGCGCTGAGCGGATTCGCGCTCGACGACATGACGCAGGATGACGGCTGGCGCCTGTTGATGCTCGGACGACGGCTCGAGCGCATTCAGTTCCTGGCCGGGCTGCTGGCCGAACGGCTGGCGGGCGGCGCGCCGCCGTCGCAGTCCGAGCTCGAGTGGCTGCTCGACGTGGGCTGCCTGGGGATCACCTATCGCACGCGCTACGTCTCGGCCCCGGAACTGGCAACGGTGCTGCAGCTGCTGATCTTTGAGTGCGCGAGCCCGCGCGCCCTAAGCTTTCAGTGGCAGGCGGCGCGCGCTACCCTGGCGGACCTGGCAAAATCGGTCGGAGCGAGCACCGAGGCACCGCTCGAGCAGTCGATGGCGCGCCTCGATGAGATCGGCATCGCCGCCATCCAGGGCGCCGGTGAAGCCGGCGCGCAGCGCCTGCGGCAGCTGGGACAAGCGCTGGCTGACGTGGCGACCGCCGCTGCCAACCAATCCGACCGGCTCGCCCTGCGTCACTTCTCACTGATCGACGTCGATTTTCATACCTTGACCTCATGAGTGCCGTGCACTACGCCGTGCGCCACGAGACGCTGTATCGCTACCAGCGTGATGTCGCGCATGCTCACCAGCAGCTGCGTTTGACGCCGCGCGAGCACCAGCATCAGCACACCCTGATGCATCACCTGCAGATCGATCCGCAGCCAGCGGTTATGAGTGAGTATCCGGATGCCTTTGGTAACACGGTCACGCGTGTGGAACTCGACCGGCCGCATCAGCGCTTGCTGGTAGTGGCCGACATGCAGCTGCGGGTCGATGCCCCGCAGGCGGTTGACCTTGACGCTGGCGATAGCTGGGTGCAGGTGCGCGACCAGCTCGGCTACGTCGCCCGACTGCGCGATGAGCCTTGGCTCGAGGCGCTGCGCTTTCGCAGCGAATCCCCGTACGTGCGCATCAAGCGAGCGTTCGCCGACTACGCTGCCGAGTGCCTGTCCCCTGCCGCCAGCGTGGCCAGCGTAAGCGCGCGACTGATGGCAAAGATCCAACGCGAATTCATCTACGCTCCGGGCAGCACCGACATTGCCACGCCGCTGCTGCAGGTGCTGGCGCGTCGCACCGGCGTGTGCCAGGATTTTGCCCATCTGATGATTGCCTGCCTGCGCAGTGTCGGGCTGTCGGCCCGCTACGTCAGCGGTTATCTGCGCACTCAAGGCGCCGAGCCGCAGCGCGGAGCGGACGCCTCGCACGCCTGGGTCGCGGTGTTTGCTCCACCCTTAGGCTGGCTCGGCTTCGATCCGACCAACAATCTGTGTGTGCAGCAGCAGCACCTCGGGATCGCCTGGGGCCGCGACTTCGGCGACGTGTCGCCGCTGCGCGGTGTGATTCTGGGCGGCGGCGCGCATCAGCTCAACGTACACGTATCGGTGCGCCAGATCGACGCGCCGAACTGAAGAGCGCGTCATGGAGTCCATCGAGGCGGCGAGAGAGGCGGCCTGGTCGGTGCTCTCGGAGCGTGCGCCGGCTGCGGCTGCGGCCCTTAATCGATTGCCCGACGAGGTGCGGGCCAGCGCGCCCGCGGCACTGGCGGCCAGCGATTTCCTGCTGGATGCGTTGTGCCGCGATCAGGATCTGGTCGAGGCGCTGCTGGCCCGGGCCGAGGCGCGCTTCGAGGGGCCGCCGCTGTCGTTGCCGCCGCTGCCAGCCGAGCCGACTGCAGCGGCGGAGGCGCGATTCATGGCGCAGCTGCGGTGCTGGCGCCGGGCCGAGTTTGCCCGCATCTGCTGGCGTGACCTGGCCGGTTGGGCCGCTGTGAGCGAGACCCTGTCGGATTTAACGCGTGCGGCCGATCTGGCGCTGCGCCTGGCCCACGAGGTGGCGCTGCGCCCGCTGCTGGCGCGTTACGGCCAGCCGCGCTCGGCGACCCAGGTGCCGCAGCAGCTCATCATCGTGGCGATGGGCAAGCTCGGGGGCTGTGAGCTCAATTTCTCCTCCGATATCGACCTGGTGCTGCTATACCCAGAGAGCGGGGAGACCGACGGGCCGCGTTCGATCGCCAATGAGGAATTCTTCACCCGGCTCGCGCAGGGGCTGATCCGGCTGCTCGAGCAGCAGACCGAGGATGGCTTCGTGTTCCGGGTGGATCTGCGGCTGCGGCCCAACGGCGATAGCGGGCCGCTGGTGACCAATGCCACGGCGCTGGAGGACTACCTGCAATCGCACGGCCGAGACTGGGAGCGATATGCCTGGATCAAGGCTCGTCCAGTGACCGATGCGGCCGACTACCAGGAGCTGTTTCGAAGCTCGGTGCAGCCGTTCGTCTATCGGCGCTACCTGGACTTCGGCGTATTCGATTCGTTGCGCGAGATGAAGGCGCTGATCGAACGCGAGGTCCGGCGCCGCGACCTGGCCGACCATATCAAGCTCGGCGACGGCGGCATCCGCGAGATCGAATTCATCGTCCAGTCGTTCCAACTGATCCGGGGCGGCCAGGACACTCGACTGCAGATCACGGCGCTGCGAGCGGCGCTGGTACAACTGGTGGGCGCCAAGCTGCTGTCGGTGGAGGCGGTGGCCTCGCTCGATGCCGCGTATGTGTTCCTGCGGCGTCTGGAGAACCGCCTGCAGATGCGCGCCGATCAGCAGCGGCACCAGCTGCCTGAAGGCGCGCTGGAGCGCGAGCTGCTGGCCGCCTCCATGGGCTGTGCCGATTGGAGCGAGCTGGCCGATGCGATCGAGCGCCACCGCAATCGGGTCGCGGCGCAGTTCCGCGAGATCGTGTTCGGAACCGGTCCGGACCTGCCGCCGCCGATTGACCTGGAGGTCGGTCGCGAAGCGCTGAGCGCGCGCCTGCAGCAATGCGGCTACGACGAGCCGGCGGCCGCGGCGCGGCTGCTGGAGGACTTCCGGCAACTGCCGTTCGTGCGACGGCTCGATGCCACCGGCGCGCGGCGCATGGATGCGCTGCTGCCGGTGCTGGTGGCGGCCGCGGCCGCCGCGCGCGAGCCGCTGGCGGCGCTGCGGCGGCTGTTGCGGGTGCTCGAAGCCATCGGCGCTCGCACCGCGTACCTGGCGCTGCTGCAGCATAACGCTCGCGCACGCACCCATTTGGTGGAGCTGGCGGCACATGGCGATTTCCTTACCGACCAGATCGCTGCGCACCCGCTGCTGCTCGATGAACTGATCGATGAGCGCATCTTCGATGACCCGCCGGATCGCACCGCACTGGCCGCCGACCTGGAACAGCGCCTGGCGGGCGCCGATGCGGCCGATGTCGAGCTCATGGTCGAACGGCTGCGCCAGTTTCAGCGCGCGGCGCTGTTTCGCCTGGGCGTGGCCGATCTGCTGGCGCGCCTGCCGGTGATGCTGGTCAGCGATCGACTCACCGACGTGGCCGAGCTGATCGTCGAGCGCACGCTCAAGCTGACCATGAGCCAGCTCACCCCGCAGCTTGGCACGCCGATGTGCACCGAGCAGGGCGCGCGCCGGCCAGTGCGGCTATGCGTGGTGGGTTACGGCAAGCTCGGCGGCATCGAGCTTGGCTACGGTTCCGATCTGGATCTGGTGTTCCTGCACGATTCCAGCGGCGAGCAGCAGGAAACCGACGGGCTGCGCGGCATCGACAACCAGGTGTTCTTCGTGCGCTTTGCACAGCGTCTGGTGCATTTGTTGACCACGACTTCCGCGGCCGGCCGTCTGTACGAGGTCGACATGCGCCTGCGGCCCAGCGGCAAAGGCGGCATGCTGATCACCAGCATCGAGGCCTTTGCCGAGTACCAGCGCAGCGAGGCCTGGACCTGGGAGCATCAGGCGCTGCTGCACGCGCGCAGCGTCGCCGGCGCGCCCGAACTGCGCGCGCGCTTCGAGGCGACTCGGCTCGACATTCTGGCCCGATACGTGCGCCGCGACAGCCTGCGCCGGGAAGTGGGTCAGATGCGCAATCGGATGCGCAGCGAGCTGTCGCGGGCTGGTGCCGGGCAGTTCGACCTGAAGCAGGACCCAGGCGGCGTGGCCGACATCGAATTTTTGGCGCAGTACTGGGCCTTGAGCTGGGCGCACGCCTACCCGCCGGTGGCGCTGTACTCGGACACCATTCGCCAGCTCGAGACGGTGGCATCGGCCGATCTGGTGCCCCAGGAGCGCATCGATATCCTGACCCGGGCTTACCGTGGCTATCGCACCTGTCTGCATCACCGCTCGCTCGATGGCAAGGGCGCGGTGGTGGCGGACAGCGAATTTCGGGCCGAGCGCGCCGCCGTGGTGGCGATCTGGGATGAGGTCATGGGCGGGTGATGCGGCCCAGTTATAATGCCGGCATGAATTCCAAGCCGGCACTCAAAGAGGCGAGCACGCAGAACCACTATACGGTGACGCCTCAGGATCTGCCGCTGTCCTGCCCGATGCCGGACATGATTCTGTGGAACTCACACCCACGTGTGTATCTGCCGATCGAGGCCACCGGCTTTGCCAAGTGCCCATACTGCGGCGCCGAGTACACGCTGCAGCGCTGATCAGCGGTACGGGGAGTAGGCCTTCTCCTCGATGATCGCGGAATTGAGTTTGCGGTTGATACGCTGCTTGATCGCCGCGCGCTCATCGTTGTTCAGATAAATCGAGCGTGCCAGCTCGATGAATGCCGGGTCGAATCGCTGGCGCGCCTCGCATTCGCGGATGCGATCCTCGATGTCCCACAGCAGCGCATTGATGCGCTCCAGCGCGGCTTCCTCGCCCGCAAGCTCAGCCGCCTCGGCCACCGTCTGACGCCACACCTGTTCCAGCAGCGTAAGTTCGCGCCGCACGTTGGCGAGCTTGGCAGGGTCCTCGATGCGCGCCGACTTGATGCGCAGGATGGTGATCTTGTCGAGCAGCTCGCCCGGCGAAATCGGTACCGATATGCCTTCCATGCAGGCTATGGTAGCAGCCCGGATCGGGCACGCAGCAGCGCATCGAGGCGCTCGCGCACGTCGGCCACTTCGATCAGATCCATCACCCCAACGTGTTCGATCTTGCGGTGCCAGGGCAGCTGCTCGGGACTGCGATGACAGAAGCGGCGCGCGGCCTCAGCGTAGCGGTCCACGCACCACTGACGCGAGCAATACGGACCGGTGCGGCCCAGGCGCGTGGCGGCATACAAACCGATCACCGGCGTGCCCACCATGGTGGCCATGTGCGCCGGCCCGGAGTCCGGACACACAAGCACCGTGGCGCGCGCGAGCAGCGCCAGCAGCTGCGGCAGCATGTCGGCGCCGATCTGGTTGGTCATCGGCACGCCGGCCAGGCGTTCGATCAGCGCGCCGGTGTCGCGCTCCAGCTGCGAGCGACCGCCGCACAGGATCACGCGCATATCTTGCGAGCGCACCGCGTGCTGTGCGATGGCCGCATAGCGCTGCGCGGCCCAGTTGCGCGCCGGGTGGGCCGAACACGGACTGATAATAAGAGTCGGCTTATCGTCGGGAATCAGCGCGGCGGCGTAGGAGCGGGCCTCGGCCGGCAGCGGCAGGTCCCAGTGCGGCGCGCCAGGCGGCAGACCGAGCGCGGTGAGAAAGCCCTGGAAGCTATCGAGAACGTGCTCGTCGGTATGCGCTGCGATCTGTGCGTTGGTGAACAGCCACTGCAGCTCGCGCGCCCGCGCGCGGTCGAATCCGAGCCGGATGCGCGCCGGAATGCAGGTCGACAGCAGGCTCGCGCGCAGCGAGAGCTGCAGGTGCAGCAGCACGTCGAAGCGCCGGCCGCGCAGCGCCGAACGCACTAGTCGCCGGGCGCGAAGGCCGGCGCGCTTGTCGATGGTGATAAACTCGACGCCCGGTAGCAGATGCATTAACTGCGCCTCGACGCCGCCTATGACCCAGGTGAGTCGTGTGCTCGGCCAGGCGTGCTGCAACGTGCGCACCAGCGGTACGACGTGACAGGTATCACCGATGGCCGAGAGCCTGAGAAGGCACAGGCTCTCGGGTGGCTGTGAGAGATTCAGCATGCGAAAGTCATTGATCTGGCCGACCGGGGCAGAAGTGCGGCAAATAGAGATTCGCGGCGGCGCGATGCTATATGACACGTCTAAGGCCGGCAACGCGGATGCAAGCTGGTTCGACCCGGGCTGGTGGGCCCGCCGCGGTGAAGTGCACGAGGCCCCGGAGGGCCGCGGGTCCTCACTGTTCATCGATGCCGACGAGCGCCGGCTGGTGCTGCGGCACTATCGACGCGGCGGCTGGGCGGCGCGCCTGCGGGCGGACCGCTACTGGTGGCGCGCCGACTCGCTGACCCGCTCGTTCGTCGAATGGCACATGCTGTACGTGATGCGGCGCGCCGGACTGGCGGTGCCACGGCCGATCGCGGCCCGCTATCGGCGCACCGGGCGCTACAGCTACAGCGCCGACCTGCTCACCGAGCGCATTCTCAATGTGTCATCGCTGGCCCAGCGACTGCGCCAGGGCGCGCTGCCGCTGAGCCACTGGGTGGCCCTTGGCAAGGCCTTGCGTCGCTTCCACAAGGACGGCGTCTTTCATGCCGACCTGAATGCGCACAACGTGCTGATCAGCGACGAGCGTGAAGCGTGGCTAGTGGATTTCGATCGCGGGCGGTTGCGACCGCCCGGATTATGGTGCGACAGCAATCTCGTGCGCTTGCGCCGTTCGATCGAGAAACTCACCGATCCGCTGCCGCCGGAGCACTTCAGCGAAGCCGACTGGGCCGCGCTGCTCAGCGGTTATTTCGTCAAGGCGCGGCGGCGCGCCGAGGCCGCCTGACAGGAAGTGCGCCGGCTCTACACCCTGCTGTTGTACCTGGCACTGCCATTCGCCAGCCTGATAATCGCCGTTCGCGGTCTGCGTGAGCGCGATTACTGGCGCGGCTGGAGTGAGCGCTTCGGCTACGGTGCCGCCGCGATGGCCGGCGGCATCTGGGTGCACGCGGTCTCGGTGGGGGAAGTGCAGGCCGCCGTAATCCTTATCGAAGCGCTGCGCGCACGCTCGCCGCACGCTGCGATTACCCTCAGCTGCGCGACGCCGAGCGCCCGGGCCCGTGGCCGCGCACTGTTGCCGCAGATCGCAGTTCGTTACGCCCCGTACGATCTGCCGGGCTGCGTGCGGCGCTGCCTCACTGCGCTGCGACCGCGTCTGCTGATCGTGCTCGAGGGCGAACTGTGGCCGAATCTGCTGCATCAGGCGTGGCGTGCCGGCGTGCCAGTGCTGTTCGCCAGCGCGCGGGTGTCGGAGCGCAGCGCCAAGTTGTATCGGCGCCTGCCCGGATTACTGCGCCAGTCGCTCGAGCGAGGCGCATGGGTTGGCGCGCAGACCCAGGCCGACGCGCAGCGCTTCGGCACACTGGGCGTGCCGCCCGAGCGGTGCTTGATCGTCGGCAACATCAAATTCGACCGGCAAATGCCGGCGCAGGTCCTGCAGCGCGGCGCGCAGCTGCGCGCACGCTATGCCGCCGGACGTGCGGCGTGGATTGCCGGCAGCACTCATGCCGGCGAGGAACGCGCCGTGCTCGAAGCGCACCGCCGCGTGTGCGCCGAACGGCCGGCGACGCTGCTGATTCTGGCGCCGCGCCACGCGCCACGATTCGATGCGGCCGCCGCGACGGTGCGCGCATGTGGCTTCAGCTGTCAGCGGCGCTCGAGCGGCCCGCCGCCGGAGAACTTTCAGGTGCTGCTGCTGGATACGCTCGGGGAACTGACCGACTTCTATGCGGCCGCCGACCTGGCATTCGTGGGCGGAAGTCTAGTGCCCGTCGGCGGCCACAACCTGCTCGAGCCGGCCGCCTTGGGGCTGCCGGTGCTCACCGGGCCGGCACAGTTCAACAGTCCGGAGCTCGCGCGCAACCTGTGCCAGCGCGGCGCGGTCACGATCGTGCGCGATGCTCACGAGCTGGGCGCGGCCGTGATCGCACTGCTGGCAGACCCCAAACGGCGTGCCGCGCAGGGCGAGGCGGGCCGTGCCGCGATCGAGGCCAACCGCGGTGCGCTCACACGCCTGATCGGACTGATCGAGCGCATCGAGCAGCAGGATTCGAGCAGCTCAGGGCCGATCGTCTAGGGCGGAGCTGGCGCGGCGGAACCGCCGTTACCCAGCGGCATTGGCGGTGGCACCGCCGGCAGCGGCGGACGCGGTTCCACCAGCCAGCCAGTGATCAGCTCGATGGTGCTGCGATCGAGATTGCCGGCGGCCAGGCGCAGCGACACGATGCCATTGAGGTAGGCATACTTGGCCTGCGCGTAGTTGGTATCGTCGGTCAGCAGCTGCGCCCGCGTGGTCAATACGTCCACCACGGTCTTGGTGCCAACCTGGTAGCCCGCCTGCGTCGCCTCGAGCGCAATGCGGTCGGATTCCACGGCCTGCTTCAGTGCCTGGACCTGCGCAATCTGGCTGATCACCCCCTGGTAGGCATCGCGGGTCTGCTCCTCGGTCTGGCGCGAAGTGAAATCCAGACCGGCCTTGGCCGCATCCCAGTTGTAGCGCGCCTGCCGCACCTTCGATTGCGTCAGCCCGGCGGTGAACAGCGGCACCGAGATGCCGATCGACCAGAACACGTCATTGGTATCCACCACCGTGGGCAGACCGTTGATCGCCCCGATAACGGCGGCCTGCCCCAGAGCGGGGTTGCTGTTGGCGGTGTTGAAGTTGCCGTGCTCGAGCGCCCAGTTGCGGGTGACGTTGATGTTGATGGTCGGCAGATGGCCGCCGTAGGCAGTGAGCAGGTTGTCGTGAGCAATGTCCGAGGCCATGCGGCTGGCGATCAGGCTGGCATTTTGCTCCATCGCCGTGGTCACCCAGCTGTCTTCGCTGGCCGGGTCGGGATTGAGCAGCGGCATATCGTCGCGCGGCCCCGCGAGGCTGGGGTAGGTCTCGTTGGTGATCGCGCGCAGTAGATCCTGCTGCGTCGCCAGTGCGCGCTTGGCGGCAATTACCGCCGCCGAGGTGCTGTCGCGCGAAGCGCGTGCCACGGCCACGTCGGTCACTGCGATCAGTCCGACGCGGTAGCGCTGTTCGGCCTGGTCGAGCTGCGTCTGCACCGACTGCAGCGCGCTCTGCTCGGCGGTCAGCGTGTCCTCGGCCGCCAGCACCGCGAAGTACTGCTGCGATACCCGCTGCACCAGGCTCTGGGCGGCCGCCTGGTAGTTGGCCTCGGCCTGCGCGACCGTGGCATCGGCGGCCTTGAGCGCGACCCAGTTGTCCCAGTTAAAAAGGTTGATCGACAGTCCGGCGCCCAGGTACGCCGGTGTCTTGATCTGCGCACTGCCGATGCCGATGAAATTCTTGTTGGCGCTGATGTCGAGCGGCACCAGGCCGAGCACCGCCTGGGTCTTGGTCTCGCGGGTCGCCAGGCGCGTGGCGCTGGCCTGATGCCACAGCGGGTCGGTGTCGAGGGCGCGGTTATAGACATCCAGCAGGTTCGCACTCGCGGCGTGGCCCGAAACCATGACCCCGGCAACGCCGAGCAGGCAGCGAACGTTCATTCATCACCACCCAAGCTTGAAAGGATCAATACGCGGTCAGGCCGGGATCGATTTCCCGCATCCATGCGTCAATGCCGCCGGCCAGGTTGGCTACCTGACCGAAGCCCTGTGCCGCCAGGAACTGGGCGGCGCGCCGGCTGCGGCTGCCGGCCTTGCAGACCACGACGATCGGCACGTCGCGGTCCAGTTCGCGCCAGCGCGCCGGCACCTGGCCCAGCGGCATGTGGATGCTATCCGGCAGGCGCGCGATCGCATACTCCCAGGGTTCGCGCACGTCCAGCAGCCGCAACGCTTCGCCGGCATCGAGCCGGGCCTTGAGCTGCTGCGGATCGAGTTCCGGAACCGGCATGGCTTAAAAGCCGAACGCCGCCGGGCGCGGTGCGTGCTCCAGCGCCTCGATACAGGTCTCGAACAGCGACTGGCTGATGCAGCTGCCGGCGCCGGCCCGGCGCACCAGGGTCGCCTGCTGCAGCGAGCTGGCCCCGACCACCACGAACATGCGCCCATCCGGGCGCAGTGCGCGTTCGAACTGAGGCTGGTAGATCGGCAACGAGGCGGTGAGCACGATCACGTCGTAACGTGCCTCATCGGCGAGCTGCATGCCGTCGGCTTCGACGATCTCCACCGGCAGGGTCGGGGCCACCGCCGTCAGGTTTGCGCGCGCCAGACGGGCGATTTCGGGGTGCAGCTCAAGGCTGCGCACCCGAGCAGCAAGGCGGCCCAGGCAAGCCGACAGGTAGCCCGATCCGGTGCCGATCTCGAGCACCTGTTCGCTGCCCTGAAGCGCCAGGGTCTGCAGGATGCGACCGATCAGCATCGGACGGAGCATGCGCCTGCCACACGGCAGGGCGATCTCGCAATCGGCGAATGCCAGTTCGCGCCACGCCGCGGGGACGAATCGCTCGCGCGGCAGGGCGCGCAGGCTGTCGAGTACCCGCTGGTCGAGCACATCCATGGCGCGCACCTGCTGCTCGACCATTTGCTCGCGGGCTGCGTCCATCAGCATTAGACTTAATCCGGCACGTGGGAAGGATGCGACGTTAAGGGTTTTTGCCGCGTCTGCCAAGGCCGCGGTGTGGCGCGACGCCCGTTATGCCAGGGCCAGTGCGCACCCCGCGTGGAATGGTGTGAAGCCGGCGTGAAGCTTGCTGAGCAAGCGCCACGATATGGTGAAATGCCATGGGGCCATGGGCGTACTCCGCTATGCTGCTTGTGCGGGCGATGGCGGAGCTTGGTCCTTTCACCAAGGGAAAAGCATCGCTTCAATAAACGGCTTTGATGTCGATTATCGTTCTGCTCTGCCTGCTGTTCGGTGTCGCTGCGATACTGCTACTGGTGCTGTTTTTCCTGCAGCGCCGGCAGCTGCACGCGCTTGAAGTCGTGTCGCGTCAGGTGCAGCGCATCGCGGTGGGCGACTCACTCAACAGTCACATCGAGCTGCACACCGATCAGCCCGAGCTGGCGCACATGGTCACGGCGGTGAATCACCTGCTGGGACGCGTGGCCGCGGAGTCCGATCGCGCCACCGCCGCTACCGCTCAGATCGGTTCGCTCGGGGATCGGGTGCACGAGTCGGTGCTGGTTCATGGGGAAAACATTCGTTACGTCAATCCGCAGTTCGCCAACCTGATGGGTGCCCGGGTGGGCGAACTGCTCGGACGTCGGCTCCAGGACCTGGTGCCGCCGGACCATGCCGACCTGGTCGCCGACAACATCCGCCGGCGCTTGGCCGGTGAGCCGACCGCCGAGCGCTACGAAATCGACCTGATCGGCAAGTCGGGACAGGGCTCGCGGCTGGAGCTGTCCAGCTGGGTGGTGGACTTCGTCGGCGAACGCGCGCTGCTGATCGTCGGCGTCGAAGTGCTGCCGACTCAAACCCTGCAGGCACTGGCGGGCAGCAGCGGCCGATCGCGCTCGCGCCGCGCCCTGGAGTCACTGTCGGAGGCGCTGATCACCACCGACGTGGACGGGCGGGTGGACTATTTGAATCCAGCCGCCGCGCGCCTTATGGGCGTGGTCGCTGATGAGGTGACCGGTACCCGGCTGGAAGAGCTGACGGCGGTCGACGAGACCGACCGAGCGCTGCTCGCCGAACCGGTGCGTCAGGCGCTGGCGGCCGGCGCGCCGCTGAACCTGGGCCGGCGCGCGCTGATGGTGCGGCCGCCGGGCGGCAGCGAGCGCCTGGTGGAGCTGTCGGCAGCGCCGATGCGCATGGATGGCGGCGAGACCGTCGGTGCGGTGGTGCTGCTGCACGACGTCACCGAAATGCGTGGCATGGCGCGGCAGATGTCCTATCAGGCCACGCATGATGCGCTCACCGGACTGGTCAACCGACGCGAGTTCGAGCGGCGGCTGCAGGAGGCGGTGGACACCGCGCATCGCGGCGACGGTACCCATGTGCTGTGCTACCTGGACCTGGACCGCTTCAAGATCATCAACGACACCAGCGGTCACATAGCCGGTGACGCCATGTTGCGCGAGTGCGCCAAGATCCTGCGCGACGCGGTGCGCGACTCGGACACCGTCGGCCGGGTTGGCGGCGACGAGTTCGGCATGCTGCTGGTGGGCTGTCCGCTGGAAAAAGCCCGCCAGATTGCCGATGACGTGTGCCGCGCGGTGAACGACTATCGTTTCGTGTGGAAGGAAAAGATCTTCAACGTCGGCGTCAGCGTCGGACTGCTGGAGCTGGCGCGCGATAGCGGCACGATGGAGGAATCGCTGGCAGCGGCCGATTCGGCCTGCTATGTCGCCAAGCGCCAGGGCGGTCACGTGGCGGTGTACTCGGCGCGCGACGAGGTCCAGGCGCGCAACAACGGCGAGATCCAGTGGCTGCAGACGCTGCAGGCGGCACTGCGCGACAGCAGTTTCGAGCTCTACTGCCAGCCGATCGTGGCCGCTTTCCAGACCACCGAGGATGGCCCGGCCATGGAGGTGCTGGTGCGCCTGCGCGACGACTCCGGGCGGCACCTGTCGCCGGTAGAATTCTTGCGGGCCGCCGAGCGCTTCCGACTCATGGTGCTGGTGGATCGCTGGGTGGTGCAGACCACGCTCACCGCGCTCGGCCGCGGCGGCATCACGCTCGCGCCAAAGCGCAGTGTCGCCATCAATATCTCCGGCCAGACGCTGCAGGACGCGCAGTTTCTGGAATTCGTGGTCGAGTGCTTCGATTCCACCGGCGCCAATCCGGCGCAGGTGTGCTTCGAGATCGCCGAGACCGCCGTGGTTGGCAACCTGGAGCAGACGCGCCGATTCGTCGGGGTGCTGCACGGCATGGGCTGCCGCTTCGCGCTCGATGACTTCGGCAGCGGCCTGGGGTCGTTCGCCAACCTGAAGAACATCGCCATCGATTATCTGAAGATCGACGGTTCGTTCTTCCGCAACCTGGCGCGCGACACCGTCAATCAGGCCATGGTTACGGCGATGATCCGTCTGGCCCGCAGCCTGAATTTCAAGGTCATCGCCGAACAGGTCGAAGACGCCAGCACGCTGGATGCTGCCCGGCGCATCGGCGTGGATTTCATCCAGGGATTCGCCATCGGCCGGCCCGAGCGCCTGGCGATGGCCGCCTAGTGGAGCGCGGGCGCGAACAATTCGTTCGAGCGCACGAACGACACCATGAAGGGCTCGGTCAGTCGCATCTGCGTGCGGTGAGTGCGCAGCGCCGCGAGCTTGCGAGCGCGCTCGGCGACACTCAACGGCAGAACCTGCCAGTGTAACTGCTGCGCGGTGGCGGGCGGCGCCAGCGGCAGCTGCGGCTGATAGCTGCGCGGGGCGGGCCAGTGGGGCGCGTGCACGATCCAGTAGCGCAGGCGATCGAGCTGGCCACGTCGCTGCAGCAGCCGATGCAACAGCAGGCCGCTGGCGGCGTGATCCGGATGAGAGTCCGCTGGCGCCGCGGCCAGCACCAGTGTGGGCTGGAATTGATCCAGCACGTGCTCCAGGTCGCGCTCCAGATCGGCACCATTGAAGGTTGCATACGGGCTCACCGCCTGGGGAAAGCCGACGCTGTCCAGCCCGGTATAGCGCGAACGAAACGCTCGCCGGTAGAAATAATCGCCCGCCACCAGCGCCATCAGTCCGCGATCTGGGTAGCCCAGGACGAATTGCCGCGAGGCTGGCACATCGAGCGAGGCAGCCGCCTGCGCGCCTTCGGCCAGGCGCTTCACCCCAAAGCGCAGCAGGTCGATGCCGCGCGGCCAGATCTCGTGCTGGTCCAGCATGGCATCGAGCTCGAAGGCTTCGCCGGCGGTCAGCCACACGATCGCCACGGCGGCGCCGTGGGCGCTGGCCTGCTGGATCAGGCCGGCGCAGCACAGGCTTTCATCATCGGGATGCGGTGCCACCACCAGCACGCGATCGTTCGATCCGGGTTCGCTCATCAGCGGCAGGGACCGCGCCGGGGCCGGATCGGAGCGCGCGCACTGGGCGGGCTGCCACGTGATCAGGGCCAAGAGCACAAGCAGCGCATGCGACGCACGCGGGCGCATGCGGCTCACTCTACAACAGTGGCACCAGCAGCAGCGCGACGATGTTGATGATCTTGATCAGCGGGTTGATCGCCGGTCCGGCGGTATCCTTGTAGGGATCACCGACGGTATCGCCGGTCACCGCAGCCTTGTGCGCCTCGGATCCCTTGCCGCCGAAATGCCCTTCTTCGATGTACTTCTTGGCGTTGTCCCAGGCGCCGCCGCCGGTGCACATCGAAATCGCGACGAACAGTCCCGTCACGATGGTGCCGATCAGCAGGCCGCCCAGTGCGCGGATGCCGGCGCCCGGTCCCATCAGAGCATTCATGCCGAAAGCGACGATCACCGGCACCAGGATCGGCAGCAATGAGGGAATCACCATCTCCTTTATCGCCGCGCGGGTCAGCAGGTCCACCGCGCGCGAATAGTCAGGTTTGGCGCTGCCGTCCATCAGCCCGGCGATCTCGCGGAACTGGCGGCGCACCTCGGTGACCACCGATGCGGCGGCCCGTCCGACCGCTTCCATGGCCATGGCGCCGAACAGGTACGGAACCAGGCCGCCGAGGAATAAGCCGATGATCACGGCCGGATCGGACAGCGAGAAATTCAGCATCTCGCGGCCGGTGGCCGCGAGCCGCCCTTCGAGGTTGTGGGTGTAGTCGGCGAACAGCACCAGTGCTGCCAGCCCGGCCGAGCCGATCGCGTAACCCTTGGTGACCGCCTTGGTGGTGTTGCCGACCGCATCCAGCGGATCGGTGATATTGCGCACTGCCTTGGGCAGATCGGCCATCTCGGCGATGCCGCCGGCGTTGTCGGTGATCGGCCCGTAGGCGTCTAGCGCTACCACCATGCCGGTCATCGACAGCATCGCGGTGGCGGCCACCGCGATGCCGTAGATCCCGGCGAGCGAGGATGCCCCCCAGATCGCCAGGCACACCGCGATCACCGGCAGCGCGGTGGACTTCATACTCACGCCCAGGCCGCTGATGATGTTGGTGGCGTGGCCGGTCTGCGAGGCCGCCGCCACGCCCTGCACCGGGCTGAACTCGGTCGCGGTGTAGTACTCGGTGATGACAATCATCGAGGCGGTGAGACCCAGCCCGATCAGGGTACAGCCGAACAGCGGGTGCAGCTGCGCGGGCAGGATCGAGCTGGTAATGAACCAGAACAGCACCGCCGAGATCAGCCCGGAGACGATCACGCCCTTGTACAGTGCCGACATGATCTTGGCGCCGGGGCGTACCTTCACGAAAAAGGTGCCGATGATCGAGGACACGATCGAGGCGGCGCCGAGCGCCAGCGGGTACACCAGCACCGAGGCACCGCCATCGGCCATCAGCAGGCCGCCGAGCAGCATGGTGGCGACGATGGTGACTGCGTAGGTCTCGAACAGATCCGCCGCCATGCCGGCGCAGTCGCCGACGTTGTCGCCGACGTTGTCGGCGATCACGGCCGGATTGCGCGGATCATCCTCCGGGATGCCCGCTTCGACTTTGCCCACAAGGTCGGCGCCAACATCCGCGCCCTTGGTGAAGATGCCGCCGCCGAGGCGCGCGAAGATCGAGATCAGTGAGCCGCCAAAGGCCAGTCCCACCAGCGCATGCAGCGCGCCGTTGTCACCGAGCGGGCCGCGCAACGCCATGAAATAGCCGGTCACGCCCAGCAGCCCTAGGCCCACGACCAGCATGCCGGTGATCGCGCCGCCGCGAAACGCCACCGTCAGGGCCGCGTTCAGGCCCTTGCTGGCGGCCTCGGCGGTGCGCACGTTGGCGCGCACCGAGATGTTCATGCCGATGTAGCCAGCCAGGCCGGACAGCACCGCCCCCACGGCAAAGCCGCCGGCGGTGGCCCAGTTGAGCGCCAGGCCCAGCACCACGAACAGGATCACTCCGACCACCGCGATGGTCTTGTATTGACGGTTCAGGTAGGCCTTGGCGCCGGCCTGGATGGCCGCGGCGATCTCCTGCATGCGGGCGCTGCCGGCTGGCAGCGCCAGAATCGAGTACATCGAGAGGACGCCATAAAGCACGGCGATCACGCCGGCAGCGATCGCCAGCCACAGCCAATTCACCGCTTCCATTCAGACTCCCTCCGAAACAATTACAGCTTGAATTCGTTGATCAGTTTGCGCTTGACTGCGGCGCCCTTGATGCGCGCGTAGGCTGGCAGGCCCTGGCGATAGGGAGGGTAGTCCTCCCCGGCTATCAGCGGTTCCAGGTAACGGCGGCAGGCCGGAGTGATGCCGAAGCCGTCGGCGGTGACGAACTCGCGTGGCACCTTCTTCTCGATGTTGGCGACCTCGGCGAGCGGCACCGGCACAATCTGCCAGCGATACGGACTGGATGAACGGCGCTTGATCGCCGGCATCACCGCATTCATTCCCTTGAGTGCGTACTGCACCGCGACCTTGCCGACCGCATAGGCCTGCTCGACATCCACCTTGGAGGCCACGTGGCGCGCAGCGCGCTGTAGGTAATCGGCGACCGCCCAGTGATACTTGTAACCGAACGCCTGACTCACCATGTTCGCCAGCACCGGAGCGACGCCGCCGAGCTGGGTGTGGCCGAAAGCATCTTTGGTGCCGGCATCGGCCAGGAATTTGCCATCCGCCGTGCGCACGCCCTCGGACACCACGATCACGCAGTGCCCATAGTCGGTCACGCACTGGCGCACGCGCGCCAGGAAGCGCTCCTTGTCCAGCGGAATTTCCGGAAACAGGATGATGTGCGGGGCCTCGCCGGGTTTGCGGGCGGCAAGCCCGCCGGCCGCCGCGATCCAGCCGGCGTGACGTCCCATCACCTCGAGCACGAACACCTTGGTCGAGGTGCGCGCCATCGAGGCCACGTCGAGCCCGCCTTCGAGCGTGGACACGGCGACGTACTTGGCGACCGAGCCGAACCCCGGGCAGCAGTCGGTGTGCGGCAGATCATTGTCGACGGTCTTGGGCACGCCGATGCAGGTCACCGGGTAGTTCATCGACGCGCCGAGTTGCGAGATCTTCAGCGCCGTGTCCATCGAGTCGTTGCCGCCGTTATAGAAGAAGTAGCCGATGTCGTGGGCGCGGAACACCTCGATCAGGCGCTCATACTGGGCGCGGTTCTCATCCAGGCCCTTGAGCTTATAGCGCGCCGAGCCGAAGGCGCCCGCCGGTGTATAGCGCAGGGCGCGAATGGTGGCCGGGCTCTCGCGCGACACATCGATCAGATTCTCAGTCAGCACCCCGACGATGCCATCGCGCCCGGCGTAGATGCGACGGATCTGACGGCGGGCCTTGCGAGCGGCTTCGATGACCCCGCAGGCTGAGGCATTGATGACGGCGGACACGCCACCCGACTGCGCGTACAGCGCGTTTCGTGGGGCGAGGTTATTTTTCATTCATGACCAGTGGGGGGCGAAAATTCGATGTTCATCGCGCGGCGCGGAGCATACCGTGCGGGCGCGATTGCGTCTCGCCGGCAAGGGCCGATCCAACCGGATGGTAACGGTCACGTTTTTGCCCCGGACGGTGCCACGGCGGCTTGAGCTTTGGTCTGCGCGCCAACGGGGCCACGCCCGGGTCAGCCGACCGGTTTGACCTTGATTAGCGCCGCCGGTAGTGTTTCCCGATGCGTATCGTGCTCATGGGGGCCCCGGGTTCCGGCAAGGGCACCCAGTCTCAACGTCTGGTCGAGCGCTTCGGCATTCCGCAGATCTCCACCGGCGATCTGCTGCGAAGTGCCGTGGCCCGCGGCACCGAATACGGCGTGCGCGCCAAGGCCGCCATGGACTCGGGTCAGCTGGTGGTCGATGAGATCGTGCTGGGCATCATCCGTGAGCGCCTGGCCGAACGCGACGCCGAGCCCGGCTTCATCCTGGACGGCTTCCCGCGCAACCAGGTACAGGCGGCGGCCCTGGGGGACATGCTCGGCGCCCTGGGCAAACCGCTCGACGTCGTGGTGTTATTCGAGGTCGATTACGCCGAGATCGTGCGGCGCATCTCAGGCCGCCGCTACTGCAAACAGTGCGGCCGTGTATTCAATATCCACAGCTCGCCGGCCGGCAGTGTGCCGCATTGTGATCGCTGCCAGGATGCCCCGGCTCTGGTGCAGCGTGCCGATGACGAGGAGGCCACGGTGCGTCGCCGGCTCGAAGTGTACGAGCAGCAGACCCGTCCGCTGGCCGACTACTACGCGGCCCAGGGTCTGTTGCGCACTATCGACGCCCATGCCAGCGTCGATGAGGTCAGCACCCGACTGCTGGCGGTGCTGGAAACCGTGCCCGCCGGACGCCGGCTGCGCAACGCGTCCTGACCGCCCGCGCCGCGCCGCTATAGCGCCTGCAGCAGGCGCTCGCCGATTACGGCGCGACGCCAGCCGGCGAGCGGGCCGCCCTCGCGCGCGCCATTCAGCAGCCGCTGCAGGTCGCGGCGAGTGGCCAGGATCTCCGGCGCGATGCCCAGCTCGCGGCCGGTCTGTTGCGTCAGCAGCGACAGGCGCCGCAGCCGCTCGGTTGCTTCCGCATCTGGCCGCTGCCGGCGCGGCAGCGGCGGCAGGATCGCCGGCAGCCGCGCTGTCTCGATCACCGACAGGATCTCCTCACCACTGTGGTTGAGCACACCCTCGGGCAGCTCTGCGGTCAGCGCCAGATCATTGCGGGTACGCGGCACGCGCACCACGATGTCGCGCAGGGCAATGTCGGACACGATCCAGCTGCGTGGACGGTCGGCGTCGATCGCGCGGCGCTCGCGCCAGGCGGCCAGCGCACGCGCCAGCGACAGGCGCGCCGGATCCAGATCGCTGATGCCCTTGATCCGGCGCCAGGCCTCGTCCGGATCGACCGCATAGGAGCTGGCCGCCGCATCCAGCAGCGCCATTTCCTCCGCGAACCAGGCGCCGCGGCCCAGTGACTCGAGCCGATCGCTGAGCGCCTGGCGCAGCGGCAGCAGGTAGCGCACGTCATCGAGCGCATAGGCCAGCTGGCCGCCGCTGAGCGGACGGCGTGACCAGTCGGTGCGGGTTTCTGCCTTGTGCAGGCGCGCGCCCAGCAATTGCGCCACCAGATCGGCGTAGCCCACTTGCGCCGGCATGCCGATCAGCGCGGCGGCGACCTGGGTGTCGAACACACCGCGCAGCGTTCCGGTGGCCGGCGCCAACACCTCGAGGTCCTGGCGCGCGGCGTGCAGCACCTTGCAAACGTGCGCGGCCGACATGATGGGCGCCAGCGCGCTCAAGTCCGGCAGCGCCAGGGTATCAATACACAGTGCACGCTCGCCGAACGACAGCTGCAGCAGGCACAGCTGCGCGAAATAGGTGCGCTCGCGCATGAACTCGGTGTCCAGGCCGACGGCCACGTGCGCGCCGAGTTCGGCGCATACCTGCGCGAAAGCAGTCCGGTCGCTGATAATTGCCGACATGTTGGAACGCATCCTTCGCCTGGCACAGCTCTTTTTCGCGATCGCGATCTGGCGGCGTGGACCGCAGGACCTGCCGGCGATCGGCATTTTACTGCCTTTGACGATCGCCGCTTACGTGCTGGTGTCGGTGGTGGTGGGCGTGCTGCTGCCGTCGATGCGGCCGGGCTGGGTGTGGCAGGTGCTGCTGGACGCCGCGTTCATGGCGCTGTGGTACTGGCTGCTGCTGCGGACCGCTCGCCGGCCGGAACGTTATCTGCAGACCGCCACGGCATTGTTCGGACTGCAGATCATCATCGCCGCTCCGACCATGGTTCTGGTGTGGCTGATGGACCGGCTGCCGCAGGACGATACGCTGCGGGTGCCGGTGTTCGTGGTGTCGCTGGCGCTGGCGATCTGGACGCTGGCGGCAATCGGCCACATTCTGCGCGCGGCGCTCGAGCGAGCGCTGGTATTCTGTCTGATGCTGGCGCTGCTGCAGATGCTGGTGGAGGAGCTGATGTTCGTGAGCATTTTCGGCGCCGGACCGTAGCCATGCACGTGCACATCCTCGGTATCTGCGGCACATTCATGGGCGGCATCGCCGTCATCGCCCGCGCCGCCGGCCATCGCGTCACCGGCTCGGACCGCAACGTCTATCCACCGATGAGCACCCAGCTCACTGCACTGGGCATCGAGCTGTTCGAGGGCTATGGACCCGAGCAGCTCGAGCCGGCCCCGGACATGGTCGTGATCGGCAATGTGATGTCGCGCGGCATGCCGGTGATCGAGGCGTTGCTCGATCGCGGGCTGCCGTACGCCTCCGGGCCTGAGTGGCTGGCAAGTGCCGTGCTGCGCGAGCGCTGGGTGCTGGCGGTCGCCGGCACGCACGGCAAGACCACCACCAGCAGCATGTTGGCGTGGATCCTTGAGGATGCCGGGCTGTCGCCCGGGTTTCTCATTGGCGGCATCCCGGAGAACTTCAGCCGCAGCGCGCGTCTGGGCGAGCTGCCATTCTTCGTCATCGAGGCAGACGAATACGACACCGCATTCTTCGACAAGCGCGCCAAGTTCGTACACTACCGTCCGCGCACGCTGGTGCTGAACAATCTCGAGTACGACCACGCCGACATCTACCCGGATCTGGCCTCGATCGAACGCCAGTTCCAGCATCTGCTGCGCACCGTGCCCGGTAGCGGTCGCATCGTCTGCCACGGCACCGACGCGGCGCTGGCGCGGGTGCTGGCCGCCGGCTGCTGGAGTCCAGTGGAACGCTTTGCCCACCGCGGCGGCGGCGGCGTGGATTTGAACGCAAGGGCGCCGGCCGATTCCGACTATGGGCGCTTCGAGGTGCTCGAGCACGGAAGCTCGCGCGGGGAGCTGGCCTGGGATCTGATCGGTGCACACAACGTCGACAATGCACTCGCGGCGCTGGGCGCCGCGCGCCACGCCGGGGTACCGATTGAGCGTGGCATCGACGCGCTGCGGCGCTTTCGCGGCGTGGCGCGGCGCCTGCAGTTGCACGGGGAAACCGCCGGCGTCCGGATATACGACGACTTTGCCCACCATCCGACTGCGATCGCGACCACCCTGGACGGGTTGCGCCGCCGCGTCGGGCGCGATCGCATCGTGGCGGTGCTCGAACCGCGCTCCCAGACGATGCGCCTCGGCGTGCATCAGGCCGGCTTGGCAGGCTCGCTGAGCGCGGCCGATGAGGTCTGGCTGTATGCGCCGCCGGGTCTGGGCTGGGACGTGCGTGCGGCCGTGACCCCGTTGGGAGTGCGCGCGCACGTGGTGGAGGAGTTGGACGCACTGGTGGCCGGGCTGCAGCAATCGCTGCGGCCGGGCGATCACGCGTTGCTCATGAGCAACGGCGGATTCGGCGGCCTGCACACGCGTCTGCTGCAGGCACTGAGTCAGCGCGAGCCGTTCGGCGCGCCGGCCAGGCGCGGATCCCCATAGGACCAATCGATCGCGGGCATGGAGGATATTGCTCTGTTGCCGCTCGGCGCGGTGTTGTTTCCCGGCGGATTGCTGCCGCTGCGCATCTTCGAGCCGCGCTACGTCGACATGGTGCGCACCTGCCTGCGCGCGCAGTCGCCGTTCGGTGTGGTGCTGATCCTTGAGGGTGCCGAGACCGGCAGCACGGTGTCGGTCGCCGACGTGGGCACTTCATCGCGCATCGTGGATTTCCAAACTCAGCCCGACGGCCTGCTGGGCTTGCTGTGCCGGGGCGAGCAGCGCTTCCGGGTCCTCGAGCGCCGTCAGCAAGCCGACGGGCTGAACCGCGCCGCCGTGGAATGGCTGCCGCCCGCTGCCAGGATTGCGCTCGATGCAAAGTATCAACCCTTGGTCACGGTCCTGCGGCAGGCCATCGAGCGGCTGGCCAACCTCGGTCAGTTCATCGAACCCGCCTACGATGATGCGGTCTGGGTCAGCAACCGGCTGGCGGAATTCCTGCCGCTCGAGAGCGCATCGCAGCAGCGCCTGCTGGAGATCGAGGATGCGAACGAGCGCCTGGAGATCCTGGCGCCGTTGATAGAGACCGGCTTATGAGGCCTGGTCGAGGGCCCCGTACACCTGATCCACCCACACCACCTCGGTGTCGAGCGTGCCATCGGCGTGCAGCGTGAGGCGCCGATACGCCGGCGGGCGCGTATCCACGCAGAACTCGTTCGAGTGCGGCACGAATTGCAGGCACGCTGAGGGCGTGGCCAAGAGCCGAACGCCGTGCCGCCGGCCATCGAAGCTCTGGTGCACGTGCCCCCAGCAGACCGCGCGCAGCTGCGCGTGACGGTCCAGCACGCTCCAGAATTGCTCTGCGTTTTCGATGCCGACCCGATCGAGCCAGCGGCTCGCCATCGATACCGGATGATGGTGCACGAACACGGCCGCGTAGCGGTCGCTGTCGGTGAGCGCCGCATCGAGCGCCTGTAGCTCGAAATCCGCGATACTGCCGGAGTGCCGCCCGGGCACGCAGCTGTTCACCAGCACCAGCCGCCAGCGTTCGAGATCGACGTGCCCGCCGACCTGGAATGGGGGCTGACTCAGGGCGGCGCGCAGTCGCGCCGGATCGTCATGATTGCCCGGCACGCAGAACACGGGGCGACCGAAGGCGCAAAGTTCGCGCGCGAAATGGGCGTAGCCGTCCGGTTCGTCGTTGACGATGTCGCCGGTACACACCACCGCGTCGATATGCGACTTGCGGCTCGCGGCATGGGCCAGCACGCGGCGCAGCGCCGCCAGCGTTTCGACGCCGCGCAGCCGTCCACGCGGATCGGCAAACAGGTGCGGATCCGAGAACTGGAGCAGGCGCAGCGGGGAATCCATGGGCGCATGTTACCCGCAGCCGCGCGGGCGCGAGTGATGCGCTTCAAGCGATCAAAAATTCGCCAACGAGCTGCGGGTGACGCAGCACTCAAATCGGCGGCGCGCTCGCAAGCACATGTTAAAAACAATCCCGGGACTTGCTGGCGGAATCTCGACTGTCAGCTCGTTGTCGGATTCCACCGACAGCGAAAAAAAAGCGGCGCGGCGCTTTTAGCCGCGCCGCCGCATGAACCATCTCAATAGCGGTAGTGATCGCTCTTGTATGGACCGGCCGCCGGCACGTCGATGTAACGCGCCTGCTGATCGGTCAGGATGCTGAGCTCGGCGTTGAGCTTGGCTAACTGCAGCCGCGCCACCTTCTCGTCCAGATGCTTGGGCAGAATGTGCACACCGATTGGGTAATTGGCATGATTGCTCCACAGCTCGATCTGCGCCAGGACCTGATTGGCGAACGAGGATGACATCACGTAGCTCGGGTGGCCGGTACCGCAGCCGAGATTCACCAGCCGTCCCTCCGCTAGCAGGATGATGCGTCTGCCGTCCGGAAAGATGATGTGATCGACCTGCGGCTTGATGTTCTCCCAGCGATACTGCTTGAGCGAGGCGACGTCGATCTCGTTGTCGAAATGGCCAATGTTGCACACGATCGCCTGATTCTTCATGCGCTTCATGTGATCGTGGGTGATCACGTGGAAGTTGCCGGTCGCCGAGACGATGATGTCGGCCTTGTCAGCGGCGTACTCCATGGTAACGACGCGAAAGCCCTCCATCGCGGCCTGCAGCGCGCAGATCGGATCGATCTCGGTGACCCACACCTGGGCCGAGAGCGCGCGCAGCGCCTGTGCGCAGCCCTTGCCGACGTCACCATAGCCGCACACGACCGCAATCTTGCCGGCGATCATCACGTCGGTAGCGCGCTTGATGCCGTCTACCAGCGATTCGCGGCAGCCGTAGAGGTTGTCGAACTTGGACTTGGTGACCGAATCGTTGACGTTGATGGCGGGAAAGGCGAGCTGGCCGTCACGTGCCATCTGGTACAGGCGCTTGACCCCGGTGGTGGTCTCCTCGGACACGCCCCGGATCGCTTCCAGTCGCTTGGAATACCACTTCGAATCGCGCTTGAGCGTCTCGCGGATCGAGTCGAACAGCGCCGTCTCCTCTTCGCTCGAGGGTTTGGAGATCACTGCGGCATCGCGCTCGGCGCGGGCACCGAGGTGCAGCAGCAGCGTGGCGTCACCACCGTCGTCCAGGATCATGTTGGCGTTCGCATCGTTCGGCCAGTCGAAGATGCGGTGCGAGAATTCCCAGTACTCCGGCAGCGTCTCGCCTTTATAGGCGAACACGCCGGTGCCGCGCGCCGCGATTGCCGCGGCGGCGTGGTCCTGGGTCGAGAAGATGTTGCAGGACGCCCAACGCACCTGGGCGCCCAGGGCCTGCAGTGTCTCGATCAGCACCGCGGTCTGGATGGTCATGTGCAGCGAGCCGGCGATGCGAGCGCCGCGCAGCGGTGCTGTCGGGGCGAACTCCTCGCGGATCGCCATTAGGCCGGGCATCTCGGTCTCGGCGATCGCGATCTCCTTGCGGCCCCAGTCGGCCAGCGACAGATCGGCGACGCGAAAGTCCTGCGTCTTGGCGCCCGATGCAATGGAACGTGCTGTAGCAGTCATAGTGGCTCCACCTTCTAGTGTCTCAAGGTTGTCGAGCGCAGTTGACTTCGGCCGGTGGCCTGAGCCTGGCAGGTCGCGAGTGGCATCTTTAGCCTCTCCCTGTCGCAGCGCTCCTCAGGCACCGGGCTGCCGCGCACGCGACAGCCATTCAAACTCAAGCGGTGGCCGCTTCAGGCCACGCGCGAGCGGCCGCGCCGACGAGCGTCGGCGGCCAGCGCCTCGGCCTTGTCGGTCCGCTCCCAGGAGAATTCGGATTCCTTGCGGCCGAAATGGCCGTAGGCCGCCGTCTTCTGATAGATCGGGCGCGCCAGATCGAGCATCTCGCGCAGGCCATAGGGCGTGAGATCGAAATGGCGGCGCACCAACGCGGTGAGCTCCTCACGCGACAGCTCGCTGGTGCCGAAGCTCTCGACCATGATCGAGGTCGGCTCGGCCACGCCGATAGCGTACGACACCTGTACCTCGCAGCGCTCCGCGAGCCCGGCAGCAACAATATTCTTGGCCACGTAGCGCGCTGCGTATGCCGCCGAGCGGTCGACCTTGGACGGATCCTTGCCCGAGAACGCGCCACCACCGTGTCGCGCGAAGCCGCCGTACGTGTCGACGATGATCTTGCGTCCGGTCAGACCGCAGTCGCCGACCGGGCCGCCGATCACGAAGCGTCCGGTGGGATTGATGTGGTAGCGGGTGCGCCGGTCGACCCATTTCTTCGGCAGCACCGGCTTGATGATCTCCTCCATCACCGCCTCGCGTAGCCGACTGGTGGAGATGTCATCGGCGTGCTGCGTCGACAGCACCACCGCTTCGATGCCGACCGGACGATCGTTCTGATAGCGCAGCGTGACCTGGCTCTTGGCATCGGGCCGCAGCCAATCCAGCTTGCCCTTCTTGCGCACCTCGGACTGGCGTTTGACCAGGCGGTGCGCGAGCGTGATCGGAGCGGGCATCAGCACGTCGGTCTCGCTGGTGGCGAAGCCGAACATCAGGCCCTGGTCGCCGGCACCCTGCTTACGCTTGTCGGAGCGGTCCACACCCATCGCGATGTCGGGCGACTGCTTGCCAATGATGTTGATGACACTGCAGCTGGCACCGTCGAATCCCATGTCGGAATGGTTGTAGCCGATGTCCAGCACCGTCCGGCGCACCAGCTTTTCGAGGTCGATCCAGGCCGAGGTGGTGACCTCGCCGGCAACGATCACCACGCCAGTCTTGACCAGTGTCTCGCAGGCCACGCGACCAGCGGGATCCTCGCTCAGAATGGCATCGAGCACCGCATCCGAAATCTGATCGGCAATCTTGTCCGGATGTCCTTCCGAAACCGATTCGGAAGTAAACAGATAACCATTGCTCATGGGTGTGTTCGACGCTGTTGGACGGCCACGAAGTATATCAGACCAAATGCCGTTCCCTGGAGGCCGAGCCGGGCCGCGCGCGGCTCAAATCGGTGCGCTCGCACGATCATCTGTCAGCTTTGTGACGCAGTCGAAAATTGGTTTGCAGTGCGAACACCACTGCGGCCGCAGCGGCAGCCACAAATCCACGTTTTAAGTCTAGCGTCCGGCAGCGGCACAGTGTCACGAGCGGGTAAGGGCCGGTACAATGCGCGCCCTCACGGCTTTTCGCTCACTGGAACCGGGACGCCTATGCCCACGCGACGAGAACTTGCCAACGTAGTGCGCGCGCTGGCGATGGACGCGGTTCAACAGGCCAACTCCGGGCACCCGGGCGCGCCGATGGGGATGGCCGATATTGCCGAGGTGCTGTGGCGTGATTTCCTCAAGCACAACCCGGCCAATCCGTTGTGGTGGGATCGCGATCGCTTCATTCTGTCCAACGGCCACGCGTCGATGCTGCTGTATGCGCTGCTGCACCTGACCGGCTATTCGCTCGGCATGGATGAGATACGCCACTTCCGCCAGCTTGGCAGTCGCACCCCCGGCCATCCCGAGCACGATCCGCCGATCGGCATCGAGACCACCACCGGGCCGCTCGGCCAGGGCCTGGCCAACGCCGTCGGCTTCGCGCTGGCCGAGAAACTGCTGGCGGCGCAATTCAACCGTCCCGATCTGCCAATCGTCGATCACTACACCTGGGTGTTTGCCGGCGACGGCTGCCTGATGGAGGGCATCTCGCACGAGGCCTGCTCGCTGGCCGGTACGCTCAAGCTCGGCAAGCTGATCGCGTTCTACGACAACAACGGCATCTCGATCGACGGCGAGGTGCGCGGCTGGTTCACCGATGACACGCCCAAGCGCTTCGAGGCCTACGGCTGGCACGTGCAGAGCGTGGACGGCATGGATGATGCGGCGATCGCCAAGGCGATCCGCGCTGCCCAGGCCGAAACCGACCGGCCGTCGCTGATCGACTGCAAGACCGTCATCGGCTGGGGCGCGCCGACCAAGGCCGGTACCGCGGCCACCCACGGCGAAGCGCTCGGGGCCGAGGAAGTCGCCGGCGCGCGCAAGAAGCTGCACTGGAGCTCGCCGCCGTTCGAGGTGCCGGTCGAGCTGCGCGCGGCCTGGAACCACGACAAGGCCGGCCGTAGCGCCGAGGCGCGCTGGCAGGAGCTGTTCGCGCGCTACCGCAATGCGCATCCGGCGCTGGCGGCAGAATTCGAGCGGCGCATGCGTGGCGAGCTGCCGTCCAAATGGGGCGACACGGTGCGTGCGGCGCTCAGCGCCGGCAGCGGCGTGCAGGCCAGCCAGGCGACACGCCAGTCCTCGCAGTTGATGATCGGCGTGATCGGCCCAGCGCTGCCAGAGTTGTTCGGCGGCTCGGCTGACTTGACCGGGTCCAACAGCACCATGCGCAAGGGTGCGCACGCGATCACTGCCGAGGACATGGATGGTGACTACCTGCACTACGGCGTGCGCGAGTTCGGCATGACCGCGATCATGAGCGGGCTGGCGCTGCACGGCGGACTGATTCCCTACGGCGGCACCTTTCTGACCTTTTCCGACTATGCGCGCAACGCGGTGCGCATGGCGGCGCTGATGCATCAGCGCGTAATCCTGGTCTACAGCCACGATTCCATCGGTCTGGGCGAGGATGGCCCGACGCATCAGCCGATCGAGCACCTCAACAGTCTGCGGCTGATCCCGAATCTCACATTGTGGCGGCCGGCCGATGCACTCGAGACCGCAGTGGCCTGGTGCGCCGCGATCGAGCACACCAGCGGACCCAGCTGCCTGGTGCTCACGCGCCAGGGCCTGCCGCAACAGACCCGCAGCGAGCAGTCCGTCGATGACATCCGGCGCGGCGGCTACGTGCTGGTTGACTGCCAGGGCACGCCGGAATGCGTGGTGCTGGCCACCGGATCGGAGGTGGCGCTGGCGCTCGAGGCGGTGAAGCGCGTGCAGTCGCAGGGGCGGCGCGTGCGGCTGGTGTCGTTACCGAGCACCGAGGTGTTTGACGCACAGGATGCGGCCTATCGCGAGTCGGTGCTGCCGGCGGCGGTTAGCGCCCGCGTCGCGGTCGAGGCCGGCACGACCGGGCTGTGGTGGCGATACGTGGGCAGCCGCGGCCGCATCGTTGGCATCGATCACTATGGGGCCTCGGGCAAGGGTCCCGAGGTGTTCAAGAAGTTCGGCTTCACACCGGATAATGTAGAGAAGGCGATCCACGCAGCGATGCAAGGGGACGGCAGATGACATTGAAAGTCGGGATCAACGGTTATGGGCGCATCGGTCGCAACGTGCTGCGCGCACTGTACGAAAGCGGCAAGCGCTCGCAACTGCAGATCGTGGCACTCAACGACCTGGGTGACGCCAATATCAATGCGCATCTGACGCGCCACGACACCGTGCACGGCCCCTTCCGCGGCGAGGTTAAGGTTGACGGTGACGCCATCGTGGTCAACGGCGATCGAATCAAGGTGCTGGCCGAGCGCGATCCGGCCAAGCTGCCGTGGGGCAGCCTGGGCGTGGACACCGTGCTGGAGTGCACCGGCCTGTTCACTTCCAAGGCCAAGGCGGGCAAACATCTGGAGGGCGGAGCCAAGCGCGTGGTGATCTCGGCGCCCGGGGGCGAGGATGTAGACGCGACCATCGTCTACGGCGTCAACGATAACGTGCTCAAGGCCAGCCACACCGTGATCTCGAACGCCTCCTGCACCACCAATTGCCTGACACCGGTGGCCAAGGTGCTGAACGACAGCGTCGGGATCGTGGCCGGCGTCATGACCACGGTGCACTCGTACACCAACGACCAGGTACTGACGGATGTTTATCACACCGACCTGCGCCGCGCGCGCTCGGCCACGCAGTCGATGATTCCCACCAAGACCGGGGCCGCGACCGCCGTCGGCCTGGTGATGCCGGAACTCAAGGGCAAGCTCGACGGGTTTGCGGTCCGGGTGCCGACCATCAATGTGTCGCTGGTGGACCTGAGCTTCAGCGCCAAGCGTGCCACCAGCGTCGATGAGATCAACGGGCTGATGAAGGCCGCCGCGGGCAGCGGCCCGCTGCAGGGCATTCTGGCCTACACCGATGCCCAGCTGGTGTCGGTGGACTTCAACCACGACGCGCATTCGTCGGTGTTCGATGCCACCATGACCAAGGTGATCGGTGGCTCGCTGGTGAAGGTGTGCGCCTGGTACGACAACGAGTGGGGATTCTCCAACCGCATGCTCGACACCACGCTGGCCTGGGCGCGCGCCAAGTAGACCCACTGCTGATGAAACTGCTGCGCATGGCCGACCTGGATCTCGCCGGCAAACGCGTGCTGATCCGCGAGGACCTCAACGTGCCGGTGCAGAACGGCGCGGTCACCAGCGATGCGCGCATCCGGGCGGCTTTGCCCACCGTGCGCCTGGCGCTGAACAAAGGTGCGCGTACCGTGCTGCTGTCGCATCTCGGGCGCCCGGAAGAGGGCCGCCACGACGCCGAGTTCTCGCTCGCGCCGGTGGCCGCCAAGCTGTCGGAGCTGCTTGGCAAGCCGGTGCCGCTAGTGCAGAACTGGCTGGGCGGCGTCGATGTGAAACCGGGCGCGGTCGTGCTGTGCGAGAACGTGCGCTTCAACAAGGGCGAGAAGAAGGACAACGAGGCGCTGGCGCGCCAGATGGCGGCGCTGTGTGACGTATTCGTGATGGATGCCTTCGGCACCGCGCACCGGGCCGAGGCCAGCACCCATGGCGTGGCGAATTTCGCGCCCACGGCCTGCGCCGGGCCACTACTGGTAGCCGAGCTCGAAGCGCTGGAACGGGCGCTGGCCAACCCGGCCCGGCCGCTGGTGGCCATCGTCGCCGGCTCCAAGGTATCGACCAAGCTCACGATCCTGGAGAGCCTGCTCGAGCGGGTCGACAAACTGATCGTGGGCGGAGGCATCGCCAATACTTTCCTGGCTGCCACCGGCGTCAAGGTCGGCAAATCCCTATATGAGAGGGACATGCTCGAGATCGCCAACCGGCTGCTGCGGCAGGCGCGCGAGCGCGGCGCGGAAATTCCACTGCCGGTGGACGTGGTGGTGGCGCGCGCGGTCGCCGCAACGGCGCACGCCGATGTGCGCCCCGTGCGCGAGGTCGGCGACGATGAGATGATCCTGGACATCGGGCCCGATACCGCCGAGCAGTTCAGCGAGTTGCTCAAGACGGCCGGCACCATCATTTGGAACGGTCCGGTCGGGGTATTCGAATTCGACCAGTTCGGCGAAGGCACGCAAATCATTGCCCAGGCGATCGCCAGCAGCAAAGCGTTCTCGCTGGCCGGCGGCGGCGATACGCTGGCAGCGATCGAAAAGTATGGCGTCGCCGACGGGATCTCTTACATCTCGACCGGCGGGGGTGCGTTCCTGGAGTTCGTCGAGGGCAAGCCGCTGCCGGCGGTTGCGATGCTGGAGCAGCGCGCCGCCGCGAGCCAATCGCGACCCGCGGCCTAGACGGCGCGCCCGCACCGCATGGATACCCTGCGCAGAACCAAGATCGTCGCGACCTTAGGGCCGGCCACCGACCAGCCCAGCGTGGTGGCCGGCATGGTGCGCGCCGGTCTGGATGTAGCACGGATCAATTTTTCACATGGCACCCGCGAGTCGCATCGCCGGCGAGTGGAGCTGGTGCGACAGGCCGCGCACGACGCCGACCGCTACATCGGCGTGCTGGCGGACCTGGCCGGTCCAAAGATCCGCATTGAGAGCTTCCGCGCCGGCAAGGTCGAGCTGACCGAGGGCGCGCCGTTCGCGCTCGATACCGCGCTCGATCCGGAGGCCGGCAATCAGACCGAGGTCGGGGTGGCCTACAAGGATCTGACCGCCGACGTGCATGCCGGCGACACGCTGCTGCTGTCGGATGGCCAGATCGTGCTCGAGGTCGAGAAGGTGGTCGGTACGCGCATTTCCTCGGTGGTGCGCTCGGGCGGGGAGCTGTCCAACCGCAAGGGCGTCAACCGTCAGGGCGGCGGCATCTCGGCCCCGGCCGTGACCGACAAGGACCTGGAGGACATCCGCCTGGCGGCGGAGCTTGGCATCGACTATCTGGCGGTGTCGTTTGCGCGCGATGCCGACGACATCCGGCGGGTACAGTCGGAGCTGCGTCGATGGCAGGGCGAGGCGCGCGTGGTGGCCAAGATCGAGCGCCACGAGGCGCTGGACAACCTGTCCGCCATCCTGGCGGTGACCGACGCGGTGATGGTCGCGCGCGGCGATCTTGGAGTGGAGATGGGCTATGCCGAGCTGACCGGATTTCAAAAGACCATCATCCGCCAGTCGCTCGCCAGCAATCGCGTGGTGATCACGGCGACCCAGATGATGGAGTCGATGATCCAGAACCCGATTCCGACCCGCGCCGAGGTCAGCGACGTCGCCAATGCGGTGCTCGACGGCACCGACGCGGTGATGCTGTCGGCCGAATCGGCCACCGGCAAGTTCCCGGTCCGGGCGGTGCAGGCCATGGCGGACGTGATTCGCGGCGCGGAAAAATATCAGCTCGGCTCCCCGCGCATCATGTCGCGCTCCGACCAGGAATTCGGCAACACCGAGGAAGCGATCGCAATGGCCGTGATCTATACGGCCAATCACATGCGGGTGCGAGCGATCGTCGCGCTGACCGAGTCCGGCATGACGCCGCTGTGGATGTCGCGCATCCGCTCGGATATTCCGGTCTACGCCTTCACCCGCCACGAGGCCACGCGCACCCGCGTCACGCTGTACCGGGGAGTCTACGCGGTGCCATTCGACATCGTGCGAACCGACACCGAAACGCTGTACAGCTCGATCTTCGAGCGCCTGTTACAGCTCGGCCTGGTGGACGTGAATGACCTGGTCATCCTGACCAAGGGCGAGCTGTCGGGTGTATCGGGCGGGACCAACTCGATGCAGATCCTGCGCGTCACCGACCGGTAACAGGTCGGGATCCCCCGGGGGTCATCGGGCTGCGGCGCGAGCGAGACGCCGGTAGCAGAACGCGCTACCGGTACATGTGGCGTTTAGTCGGGCTCGGCTATCCTTGGGCGCATGTCCGCCGATCCAGCCGCCCGCGGCCGAGCCCCGATTGGTCCCACGGTCGCACTGGTGTTGCCCGGCGGCGGAGCGCGGGCCGCCTACCAGGTCGGCGTGCTCAAGGCGATCGCCGAAATGCTGCCGCACGCACCCAACCCGTTTCCGATCGTGGTCGGCACTTCGGCCGGTGCCGTGTCGGCGGCGGTGCTCGGCACGCAGGCGTATCGCTGGCAGCGCGCGGTCGAGGGCCTGGTGTACGTGTGGGCGCATTTCCACGTGCAGCAGGTATTCCGGGTGGATCCGGCCAGCATGCTGCGCTCGGGTCTGCACTGGTTGATGTCGCTGATCTCCGGAGGCTGGCTGCTGCCACCGCCGCTGGCGCTGTTCGACAACACGCCACTGCGCACGCTGCTGGCCGGACGGCTCGATTGGCAGGGCCTCAAGCGCAGTATCGATGGTGGTGATTTGACGGCGCTGGCGCTGTGCGCCACCAGCTATGGATCGGCCTCGTCGGTCGCGTTCTTCCAGGGCACTGACGCCACCTCCGAGTGGGCACGGCAGCAGCGCATTGGCGTGCGCACCGAGTTGACGCTCGAGCACGTCATGGCCAGCCTTGGCGTGCCGTTTCTGTTTGCGCCGGTGCGGCTGGGCGATGATTTCTTCGGCGACGGCGCGCAGCGCCAGCTCTGGCCGCTCAGTCCGGCGATTCATCTGGGCGCCGACCGGCTGCTGGTGATCGGCGTGCGCGCCGCGAACGGCGCCGGCGTCAATACCCGGCCGCGCGCGCTACCGCAGGCCCCGACTCCCGGCCAGCTGTTCGGCTATATGCTCGATACGCTGTTCATGGACCAGATCTACGCCAACGTCGAGCACATGCAGCGTCTCAACAGCGTGGTCGAGGTGGCGCCGGCCGCGGTGCCCGGGATGCGCAAGGTCGGTACCCTGGTGATCGCCCCGAGCGCCGACCTGCGTGTCATCGCGTCGCAGCACATGCGCAGCCTGCCGCGAGGATTGCGCGCACTGCTGCGAGTGGTCGGTGCACGCGGTTCGGCCGGCGCGCAGTTGGCCAGCTACCTGATGTTCGAGTCCAGCTTCACCCGCGAGCTGATCGGGCTCGGTTTTCGGGACGCCATGCAGCAGCGCGACGACGTACTCGCATTCCTTGGCGGCGGCCCGCTGGCGGCCACCACGGTGCTGCCGGTGCTGAAATTCCATCGGGATGACGAGCCGCGGGTCGGCGCTGTCTGATGAGCATCGTCTATCGTACCGGCACCGGCCGCATGTGCCCGGGGTGTCGGCGGCCGATCGCGCAGTGCGTATGCAAGACCGCCGCGGCGGCGGCCGTTCGGGCTCAGGCCGGCGCGGTGCGCGTGAGCCGCCAGACGCAGGGGCGCGCGGGCAAGGCCGTCACCGTGATCACCGGCTTGCCACTTGGCGATGAGGCGCTGACCGGGCTTGCGAGCGAGCTCAAGCGGCATTGCGGCAGCGGCGGCACGGTCCGCGATGGCGTCATCGAGCTGCAGGGTGAGCATCGCGACGCCGTGCTGGCCGAGCTGCTGCGGCGCGGATTTGCCGCCAAGCGCTCCGGCGGCTAGCAGGGGCAGCGCTAGTCGCCGCCGGCGGCGGCGCGCCGTTCGCGCACCGACTCCGGCAGACCCGAGTGTCGCACCGTGACCTGTGGCCAGCGCGCGCCGATGCGCGCGGCCAACTGCTCGGC
>DASXYW010000089.1:0-15773 GCA_036502265.1 Steroidobacteraceae bacterium
TGATCGAAGAAATAAAGAGTGCCGGAGGCGTTGCTGTCGAAGTATCCGGTGGTCGCCAGCACCGGGATATTGATGTGGGAAAAATCCTGCTGGAACGGCGCCATCTTCTGCCAGTACAGATCGTAGCTGGGATGCCCGAGCCAGCGGCGGAAGTTGGCGTCGGGCTTACCGTACACATTCATCAGGTCCCAGTAAGGCTGCCCGCTCGCATACCACTTCTGATCGAGCGTGCGCCAGCGCGTCTCGTCGCGATAGACATCCTCATCCAGGGTCTTGTTGTCGGTAACAAAGCGGGCCCAGCGATAGGCCGCGTTGTGATACACGCCTCCGTCGCGCGGCAGATCGATGCCTGGCGCCATGGTTGCGGAGGCGCTGATGGCCTTGAGTGCCGCAGGCGGGCGCTTGGCGGCTGCCCAGGCCGCGAACGCACTGTAGTTCGAGCCGTACATTCCGACCCGTCCGTCGCTCCAGGACTGATGCGCGATCCAATCGATGACGGCGCGGGCGTCCTCCGCGTCGTGCTCGAACGGCGTGATGTGGTCGGGACTGTCGCGCTTGCCGCGCGCGTAGGCGACCACGCCGACATAACCGTGCGCCGCGCACTCCATGGCATCGTTTTGCGGGTAGACGTAGATGGTGTATTCGAGCAGCGCGGGCAGAGGACTCACCGCGCTCTTGGGGCGCACCACCATCGCCGAAAGCAGCGCTCCCTGCGCGGTTTTGATCTGTACGTTGTCGATGGTGTATCGACGATTCTCGTCGGCCACCACCATCGAATCAACCAGCGGTCGCAGGTGGTGATAGGCGTTGAACGAGAAGTACTCCCACAGCAGCCGTACCGCATCGTCCAGGGTGATCGAACCCATGGGCCGCAGCCGGTCGAATTGCATCTGCAGGGCTGACAGCGGTTCCGGAGGCGGGGCCTCGAAGCCCCAGCTCACCGCATAGGCGGTGGCGTCATCCAGATGCGGTACCACGGCCTGAAACGCCTGAGTCAGCGCTTGGGCGAACGCCAGATGCTGACCGTCTTCGAGCGCGCGCGCGTGCACGTAGATGTCGTACACCACCGAACGGTCGGCGGGGTAGGCGCCATGTGCACTGCGGCGCCAGTCGCGCAGCTCCTGGCGGGTGGCATCGGCGGCGGCGAAACCGCCGGATACGACCTGCAGCGCGGACAGCGTCGCCAAATAGCGTTCGCGATTGCTGTCCTGGTACACCGGCAGCACGCGCTCGGCCAGATCGCGCATCAACGCCGGCACAGTCGGGTCGGTGGCCGAGGCGGGCAGCTGCAGATCGAGTTCCTGCGCGCCTGCCGGCCTGCTCAAGCACAGCCCCAGCGTCAGCACCAAAAGGTAGCGCAGCGCGGTCACGAGGTGGCCTCATGCACACCGACGGTGTGCGCCGGTGGCGCCTTGATCAGGTGCACGGTGCGGGTGAACATCGGATTGCGCGCCTGGCCGCCACCGATGTGAATCACGCCGGCGTGCTGAAGCTCGTGCGTCAGCACGTCCATCAAGCGCTCGAGCGCGTCTCCATCGAGCGCGCGCATCGCATCATCGATCAGCACCCAGGCCGGGGACTGGACCACCAGGCGCGCAAATGACAGCGTCAGCAGCTCATCGCCGCTGAGTTCGCGATCCCAGCGCTGCGTGGTATCGAGCGCCGGAATGAGGTGTTCCAATCCAAGCCGCTCGAGCGCATGCGCGTAGGAGTCCGACGCATACGATTCGACTTTCATCGGGTAGGCCAGCACTTCGCGCAGACTGGCGCGCGGCAGGTAGGGCGTGCCGCGCGGAACATATAGTATGGATTCGTCCTTCGGGCGCTCGATCCGCCCGGCGCCCCACGGCCACAATCCGGTCAGCGCGCGAAACAGCTGTGTCTTGTTGGTGCCGGACTCACCGACTATGAGGATGCGCTCGCGTGCCTGCACCACGACGTGCCGCTCGCGCAACAAATCGCAACCGCTGGATGATGCGACCTCCAGATCTTCGATCACAATGCGGCCCGGCTCGCCATCGGCGTACACGATTTGGCTCTGCACGTGCGGCATGGCCTCGGCTGTCACCAGCACGCGCCGGAAGCTCGCGACCCGCAGCAGCGTCGCGCGCCAGTCGGCAATGATGCTGAAATTGTCGACGAACCATCGCAGCGCCGACTGCGCCTGCGTGAATGCGGCGGCCGCCATCATCAGACCACCGAACGACAGCTTGCCGGCAAAATACAGCGGCGCTGCCACCAGGATCGGTGCGACCAGCGTCACCCAACCAAATCCGGCCGTCACCCAGGTCAGGTTGGTTAGGCCGGTCACCAGTCGGCGGGTGGCCGCGAGTACCGCCATCAGGTGCAACTGCACGCGGCGGCTCTCGTCCGCCTCGCCGGCAGCGAGCGAGATGCCGTCGACGTGCTCGCTGACTCGAACCAATGAGAATCGCAGGTCCGCTTCGCGCGCGTAGCGCTCGGCATTGCGGTAGATCAGGGATCTACCGACCCAATAGCTCAACAGCGACCCGGCAGCGGCGTACAGCAGCGCCGCCCAGACCATGAAACCGGGAATGGTGAAGATGCGGCCGGCGAAGTGGAACGCGAAATCGCTCGATAGCACCCACAGAACGCCGGTGAAGGCGATCAGCAGTATCGAGGCCTGCAGCAATCCGACGCCCAGATCGGCCGACAGCTCGCACAGGTGGAGGGTGTCCTGATGCATGCGCTGATCCGGATTGGCTCCGATCGGACCGGCGTTGGCGAGCCAGAACGCGCGCCGCGGCAGCATCCAGTGATTGATCAGATCGCCGGCCAGGCCCTCACGCATTCGCAGCTTAAGAGTCTCCCCAAGCCAACGCTGCGCGACGTTCAGCACCAGCAAAATGCTGGCGATCATGAAGAACACCAGCAGCTGATACAGGAAGTCCCGAAAGTCGCGTCGCGACAGTGCGTCGTAGAACGGCTTGCTCCACTCGTTGAGCCGGATCTGTCCGTAGGTCGTGGCGACGATCACCAGCAGGATGCCAATGCACAGGCTGATCACCTTGCGCCCGACCGGCGACGCCAGGATGGCGCGCACGATCATGCCGAGCTGGGCGCCGAGCCGCGACTGCGCGGCGTCGCCCGGGTCCGCCAGCGCCGGATCCACTGCGTCGTCCGGATCGGCGCTGTCGGTCAAATCGCCGGGTTGTGGGTGCGATTCAGCCATGGACGCTCATTGCGCGCCGCGCGCCGATGCAAGAGATGAACGCCGCATAGCTCCATGCCAGATGCTTGGCGGAACTCTGCGCGCCGGTATTCTGGTCGAACTGTTCCGACAAATCGCCGCTGACTGGCGTGAAGCGGCGCACGGTCTCGAGATAGGCATCACCGCGCCGGCGCAGATCGCGCGCCTGAGTCGATCCGCGCGCCGCACGAAAACAGAATTCCGCGGCGCCGAGCGTCGAGAAGTAATAGGCGCCGCCGGAGTAGTAGCGATCGTCGGCATAGCGACCCAGGGCCGGTCCGCATTCGCGCGGCCGGTCGCGGTTTATCAAATAGTTGGCATCGAACAGCGCCTCGAGCTTATCGAGCGTCGCGTGTATGCGCTCGTCATGAACTGAATGCGCTTCCCGGTGCTCCTCGGAGTGGATCGCCGCCAAGATGACTGAAATATCGAGTTCCTTGCCGGAGCGCTCACCGGAGGCGAGTTGGCGCGAGCGGTAGTAGCCGGCATCGGCCAGCCAGAAATCATCCAGCAGCCGGCGAATCGCCTGCGCCTCGCCGGCGCAGGCTTGCGCTTCCGCGGCGGTGCCATGCTGCCCCAGCCAGGCGGCGCCGGCGGCCAGCGCCGCAGCGGATACGCACAGCGTGTAATAGTGCAAGCCGAGCTCCTCTTCCCAGATGTCGAAGCAGGGCTCACGCCAGTGCGCGCGGGTGTAGGCCAGATCGGAACGCAGCAACCCTGCCATGGCATCGGCCAGCTCGGTGCCCAGTCGCGCGCCGGCCGACCAACGCAGCAGCGTGAGGGCACGCATCGCCGGTCCGTCGTGTTGCGGTCGCGGCCAGCTGGAGATATCAGCGGTCGCGTCCGGGTTAACGCGCGTCTCGGCGATCACCGTGTCACCGTGGATCGCCGCCAGGTCGGCATCGCTGCGCAGAAATTTTTTGAAATCGACCGCCACCCGCTCGCGCCACGTGGGCGAGGCCGCGAGCGCCCGCCCGTCGATCTGGCGCAGCGACTGGCTGAAGTGGACGAAATCGGCGAACTGTTTTGGGGGGGTTCGGCCAACGCCGTCATCGAGGTGCAGCACCCGCAGGGCATCGATGACCACCGCAGAGTCCCGATACCAGTGGAAGAAATAGTCTGGATCCGGATCGTAGGAGGCCGCAACCGGCGAGGCGACGACCGAACCGGGTTGCGGCGTGATCATCTGCCCGAAACCGGGGCGCGCCTTGTTCACGCCGGTTGCGGAAATACTCGCCAGCATGCAACGCCCGGCATGCCGATACTGCCGATCGATCCAGCAGTCGAGCGATTCCATTAGCGGGCGACTCGGCTTCCAAGATGTGGACTCGAGAATCCGAGGCGGCGCAGTCCCGCCTGGATCTCCGGTATCCGCATGAATAGCTTCCACAGCAGCGCGCTGCGGTAATTCTCGATCATCGCCACGATCGGCCCCTGGTCGATCGCCAGGAACGTGTCGGCGTACCAGCCGCGGCCGACGTTGAAGGCGTCGGTGAACCCATAGCGCCCCCACAGGCGTTCGCCATGGCTACTCAGGAAGTGACGCAGCGCGCGCATCGCGGCACGCGGTGCGTACGGGATACTGGCCAGCGCGGCGGTGGGCGAGATCGTGCCGTTGTCGTTGACGGGATCGTGCACCCGGTAGCCGGGCGCGTCATCGCTCGAGGTCAAACCCCAGCAGGCCGGCCCGTAACCCTTGAAGCGATGTGGATTGGCGACGCAATGGGCGTGGTTGATGCGCACATGTCGAACATTTTGTTCGAAGTAGTCGGCGTAGCGATCCTTGAGGCCGCGCGGATCCAGACCGCAAAACGAGTAATGCGCGAAGAACATCGGTCCGCCGTACGGACTACCCAGCGGCAGCTCGATGTCGTAATAGGATTTGCCGTTCTGAAAGTTGCGTCCGGCGGCGTAGCCGTAGTGATAGACCTGCGGTTCGATCGGGTAGCGCGGAGCGGAGGCGGCCAGCACGTACGTGATCAGGCATTCGTCCCACCCGCGGATCTCGTGGTTGATCGCCCAGCCATTGTTGGCGCTCCAGTGCCAGTACAGCACCTTGCGCCCGGACTGCGTGTACCAGCTCCATTCGACCTCTTCCCAGATACCGGTGATATACGCGCGGACCCGACGTTCGGCCTGATTGTTGCGGTCGAAGTAGGCTCGTGCGCACAGCAGCCCCATGCACAGAAAAGAGGTCTCGACCAGGTCGCCGCCGTCGTCCTTGCGGCTCAATGGCACCACCGCCAGGTTGTCCGGGTTAATGAAGTGTGAGAAGGCGCCGTGAAAGCACGGCACGCGCACCAAAAAATTCAGCATCTGCTGCATCCGCTCGAGTGCCGCCGCGCGCGTGACCCAGCCGCGCTCCACGGCGATGATCAGACTCATGATGCCAAAGCCGGATCCGCCGATGGTTACCGGTGCCGGCGCGCCGCCGTCGACCCGGTTATGCCGGTCGGGCGCAAGTCCGCTACGAGGATCGGCACCCTCCCAGAAGAAGGCAAAAGTTTGCCGCTGCACCGCCTCGAGCAGCGCCCGGCTGGGGAGCCGGGCGAGGGCGCCGGGCCCGGGTGTCCGGTGCCCAGTGCGAGCGGTGACATTCTTTTTATCCATGTTCGATCACATTATCGGGACTTGCGCCACCTTGCTATGGGCCGCCTCAGAAGGGTATAGAAAAAGAGCCACGTGCTCTAATACGGGTGCGAGAAGCGGAAGATGCATCACACGAGTCGCATCGATACATTGGTCGGGGAGATGACCTTGGCGGAGAAGCTCGGGCAGCTCACCATGACGGCTGCCGGGTATGCGGTCACCGGTCCGGTGATCGCCGGGGATTCGACCGCCGCTATCCGCGCCGGCACGATCGGCAGCCTGCTCAACCTGTTCGGCGCTGACCGGGTGCATGAGTTGCAGCGACTCGCGGTGGAGGAATCCCGGCTTGGAATTCCACTGCTGTTCGCACTCGATGTCATCCACGGTCACCGCACGCTGTTCCCGATTCCGCTGGCCGAAGCGGCACTGTTTGATCCGGAAGCATGGTCACTTAGTGCACGCGAAGCCGCGGCCGAAGCGGCCGCCGATGGGATCGCCATGACGTTCGCCCCAATGCTCGACGTGTCGCGCGATCCGCGCTGGGGACGCAGTGCCGAGGGGCCGGGAGAAGATCCCTGGCTCGGGTCACAGATCGCGCAGGCCAAGGTAAGCGGATTCCAGGGAGCGGAGCTGGGAGCGGCGCAGGCGCTGGCGGCCGTGGCCAAGCACTATTGCGCCTACGGCCCAGTGACCGCCGGACGCGACTACGCGTCGGTCGACATCTCGGAGCGCAGCGTGCGCGAGGTGCATTTGCCGCCGTTTGCCGCGGCGGTGCGCGCCGGCGTCGCAGCGGTGATGCCCGCATTCACTGATCTGGCGGGCGTGCCGCTGACCGCGCACCGCGAACTGCTGCAGGATGTGCTGCGCGGCGAACTTGGATTCGATGGCGTGATCGTTAGTGACTACAACGCGGTTGCCGAGCTGCTTCGCCATGGAGTGGCCGCTGATTTGCCGCAGGCCGCGGCGCTGGCCCTAAATGCCGGCGTGGATGTCGACATGATGGGCAATGCCTACCGCGAAGGCCTACCGGTGGCGTTGGAACGCGGTCTTGTCCAGCTGGAACAGATCGAGCAGGCCGTGCGCCGGGTATTGTCGCTCAAGCAGCGTCTCGGATTGTTCGACCACCCATACCAGCGCGGAGCGGCGCGCGAACCACCGGCGACGCTGTCGGCGCGACGGCAGCTGGCGCGCACGCTTGCGGGCCGCAGCCTCGTCCTGCTGCGCAACGAGCGCTCGGTGCTACCGCTGGCAAAATCTTCGCGGCACGTGGCCGTGATCGGTCCGCTGGCGGACGCCGCGGCGCAGATGCGCGGACCCTGGGCCATGACGCCCGACGACGGCACGCAGGTGACGGTGCTTGAGGGTCTGCGCAGCGCGCTGCCAGGAGCCGAAGTGCTGCACGTTCAGGGGGTCGAAATAGACGGCACCGACTGCGCTGGCATCGAGGCGGCGGTGCGGGCGGTGTCGCCGGCCGAGATCATCGTCCTGTGCCTGGGCGAAGCCGCCAGCATGAGCGGCGAGGCGGCCAGTCGCGCGCATCTGGATCTGCCCGGGCAGCAGCGGACGCTGGCGCAGGCAGTGATCGATGCGGCGCGGGTCCGCCACATTCCGGTCGTGGCGGTATTGTTCTCGGGTCGCCCGCTGGTCGTACCCTGGCTGGCGGAGCAGGTCGACGCGCTGCTTGCGGCCTGGTTTCCCGGCAGCGAGGCCGGCCACGCCGTTGCCGACGTGCTCAGTGGTCGCGTATCGCCCTGCGGGCGCACCCCGATGGCGTGGCCACGGGCGGTGGGTCAGGTACCGGTGTATTTTGCTCAGCGCCCGGGTGGCCGGCCGGCCGATGCTAGCAATCACTTCACCAGCCGCTATCTGGATGTGCCAAACGAGCCGCTGTTCGCCTTCGGTCATGGTCTCAGCTACGGCCAATTTCGACTGTCGAATCTTCAGGTCGGTCCGCGGCAGCTCACCGAGCGCGACCGTCTGGAAGTGCGCGTGGATGTGATCAACGAGGGACTGCGCGCCGCACGCGAGACCGTATTTCTGTTCACACACGATGTGCTGGCGAGCGTGAGCCGCCCGGTGCTCGAGCTCAAGGGATTCGCCGCCATCGGGTTGCAGCCAGGCGAGCGCGGCACGGTGACGCTATCGATGCCGGCCACCGAGCTTCGATTCCTCGGGCCGGACCTGCGGCCGGTGTTCGAGCTTGGCGAGGTCGAGATTCTGGTCGGTCCGAGTGCCGACCGTCGGCAGCTGCTGGCGCAGACGATTCAGCTGATCGGTACGGCCTGACTACTGCCGGGCCTTCAGGATATCGTCCAGGCGCGCCGGCTCGGCCGGATCGCGCTCCAGATGCGGATAGCGCAGGCCGTCGTAATACTCCAGCGACGCAACGCGATATCGGTCGCCGGTCTTGACGATCAGTTCGATCGGCGTGCGCGACTTCTGCGCCGCGCTGATCGCATCCTCAATCACCTTGTCGCTGTACGCGATACCGTTGACCGCAAGAATCTGCGCCGATTCGATCAGGCCGGCTTTGAATGCCGGGCTGTTCCAGAATACCGAATCTATCGTGCCGTCCTTGTCGTCGGCGGACAGCTGGATGCCGATCGAGTAGGTAAGCGTCAGGCGTTTGCGCTCCTGGTCGCTGTCCTTGAGCAATTCATTCGGCGTGTCGTTGTAGACCAGCTTGTAGCCGCCGCGATGTAAACCGTCGAGCGGCACCGGCGTGTCCACGCGATCGATGCGCTGGTGCAGGAATGTAGCCCAGTCGTAGGGTTCGACCGCGTTCAAGGTCTTGACGACATCGTCGAACGTATAGGTCACCGGCACGATGCTGCCATCGTTGATCCCGAAAAAGGCGCGCGCAAAGTCATCCAGGGAGCGCTTGCCCTGCGAGCGCTCGCGGATCAGGGTGTCGGCGTCCAGCCAGATCAGGCTGCCCTCGGAATAATAGTCCTCGTAACGCTGCCAGTCGCGCCACGACATCGGTCGACGCGGATTAATGATCTCGTCGTTGGTGGTGTCTTGTACCGAGCGCCATTGGCGACCGGTCTGAACCTGATAATAGGCAGCGCGCAGCGCCATTTCGTCCAGCGTCTGCTGATGCGTGCGCAGTGCCGCGCGCGCAGCCAGCACATGTCCCCAATATTCGGTCTGACCCTCGTACACCCACAGCAGGCTGTTTTGCATCGGGACATTGAAATTGGGTGTCCACAGATCGGCCGGGCGACGGAATTTGCCATTCCAGGAGTGCGTGTATTCGTGCGGCAGCAGGTCGCGCTCGAACGCGAACTTGTCCCAGTCGGTGAATGACTCGGGATGGCCGCCGTTCTCGCTCGATTGATGGTGTTCGAGGCCGGCATCCGCGATCTGATCGCTGAGCGAATACAGAAAGTCGTAGTGCGCGTAGTGGTGCGAGCCAAACAGGCGGTAGCCCTGCTGTACCAGGGCGCGATAGGCATCGAGTTGCTCCGGTTTGACCTTCAATTGTTCCGGACGGTCCGCAAACAGGTTCAGATGCACCGGTACCGCATTGCCCGAATCCAGGTCCAGGCGTGAGACGTAGCGTCCGGCGTACACCGGGCTGTCAACCAGGGTGTTGAGTTCGGTAGGTTGAAACCTTACCTCGGCGCCGCTGGTACTCTCGGTCTGCAGCGCGGTCGCGAACTTCCAGTCTGCCGGCAGCGTCAGGCTGACGCTGACCGGAATGCGGCGGGTGAAATAGCCGGCGGGGTAGAGCAGCACTTCGTTCCATTCGAGCGCCAGCATCTCGCGGCTGATCTCCGGCTCGCCGACCGCCATGCTGGTTGGAGACAAATACTGAAACTCGATGTCGACCGCCTTGATGCCCGCGGCGGGGCGCAGCCGGAAGGCAAACACGTCCACCGGATCACGCATCCATGGCACCGGCGCACCGGCGGCGGTGATCTTCAACCCGGCGAAGCGATCGATGGTGCCTTCGGGCGCATGGGTACCTGGTAACCACTTCGGGTACAGCAACACGCTGTCGGTGCCGATTCCGCTGATGTGCTCGCGGACGCGAACGATCCGTCGCTCGAAGTCGGAGGCATCGACCTGCAGGCTGATCTCGCCTGGATAGGCTCGGTCCAGCGGCGCTGTGATCGGCTTGGTCGGCCATGTCGCGCTCGGGCCCGGGCTGCCGCCGGCGGCAATCGATACCGCACAACAGGACGCCACCATCGCTGCAATCAGTGATTTCATGGGGGCGCGACTATACCGGTTGCGCCGGCATTCGAATACGCCGTCATGCCAGCGGCAGATGGTGCGGACGCACGAGCATGTGCCAATCCTGATGCTCCTCGAGGATCAGCGCGATGGCGGCCTCCACCGCGGCCTTGAGGGCCTGCATGCGCGCACCTTCCGGATGCCGGCCCAGCGCCGAGTGAATGGTGGCGATCGCGTCCTGCAGTTCGTTCACCAGCCGCTGCGAGGTCATCGCCAGGCGGTAGGCCTCGGACTGCGCCAGGGCGCCGTGAAGCGAGGCCGCCAGCGCCGGAAAAAACGTCGTGATCAGCGACAGCCACAGCGTGTGCACCAGCAGGTGACACAGCGCGCCGATGGCCGTCAGGGCAAACAGGCCGCTGGTGATACGGTGCACGCGGTGCAGTAGCGCATGCTGGCGCGCGGCGACCCGGGCGTGATAGTGCTTCTGCGACTGCAGCACCTCGATCGTCCACTGGGCATAGCCGGTCACGAATTGCGGATCGGTCCAAGCCGGCGCCAGCAGCTCGCGCGCCAGCGGCTCGTTGCGCGCGCACAGCGTCGCGACATCGTCCGCTCCGCGCAGATGCTGTCCGGGATCCAATACCCGCAGGTACCAGTTGGGCTGAGCGCCAGGTTGGAAGAAATCCAGTAATGGCGCAATCATCGGCAGGTACCAGGTAAGCTCGGCGGTGGTGCGCGCACGCAACCACTCGCCCTGCCAGTCGCGACGCTGTCCGCGCCAGTAGATGGCGGTGACTCCGGCGATGATCAGCACCTCGCACAGCGCCCAGGCTCCTGCATACGGATGCAGGTGGTGACGCGGGCTGTCCCAGCCGAGCGCCAGCGGCATCACTGCGCACAGCACCGCGATCGCGCTCAGCAGGTAGATGGCCCAGAAGCCGCTGCGATAGCGGTGTCCGAACACCAACGCGCGTTGATCGAAGGTGCGATGCGCCGGCGCCAGCGCCTCGATCAACGGCCGCAGACGCGGCGGAGGTTGCGGCGGGGGCGGGGCGGGCGGCGAGTCGATCGTGACGCCGATCAGCAGCAGCTTCTGGATTGCCTGATGCAGCGCTACGCGCATCAGCAGACGATCTCGTAGGTGGTGGCAAAGATTCCGGGTGAGACGACCCCGAGACTGCCGTCACCGTAGTCCACCAGCCAGTCGCCGCTATGGCCGTGCAGCCGCGACACGCCGTCCGCCAGGATCACCTCGAAGCTTTCCGTCATCCGCAGCGCCAGGATCTGATTGCGCAGGCTCAGGTAGCGACCGGCCTGGCCTGGCCTGGTCGGCGGTACCGGCCGGTACTTGTCGGCAAAGTGCGCGCGGGTGACACGCCAGCGCTCACCGGCAATGCCGGTCAGGATGGCATCGCCCGGCTGCGCGTGCACGGCGCCCTCCGAGGTCTGCACGATGCACGCGGCCGGCGCGAAATCGACGCCTACTTCGCGTTCGAATTTTCGCGCCGTGACGTGGCGCGGATCATCAGTCAGCAAGCTCGAGAAGCCGCGGCGTCCGCTGGAGCGAAATTGCCGGACCGCGTCCGCGCTCACCCCGGATCCTGCGATGGTCGCTGCAGCGCCAGATGGATGCGATCGTGCCAGCCGCGAACGCTGCGCAGCGCCTGCATCGGTACCGGTATCGAATCGATCAGCGTCCCGGATTGCTTCAACAGCGCGCCGCGCCGAGCCGGGTCGGTCTCAGTCGCTGCCTTGGCATACAGGGCCTTGGCCAGCTCGACGTGCTGTTGCTGATCGCTGTGATTACGCGCGGCCAGAGTGCGCTGGAACGCCAGCACCGGATCGATGATCTGCTGTGCCTCGGTTCGTCGTCCCTGCGCTGCGATGCTCAAGGCCAGCAACGTCGAGACCTCGTTCTCCTCGCGACGCTGATCGTCGTTGGTGATCGGCCATTGCTTGCGGGCCTCGAGCGCTTCGCGCAGAGTCTTCTCAGCGGCCGCGTAGTCGCCCGTCAGGTACTCGGCCTGGCCCCTGAGGCGATCGGGGTAGAAGATACAGGCGCTCTTCAGGAACGCCTGCTGCCCGCCGACTGGCTTTATCCCTTCCACCAGCGCGACATTGTCGGCGCCGAGGCGCTTGGCGGCGGCATTATCGCCGTTCCAAAGTGCCGCGGCGACCTGCCCGATGCGCAGATTGCACTCGCCAAACAGCGGCAGCACGCTGCCCGAAGGCTCGCTCTTGCGCAGTCGGTCGACGAACTGCTGCGAGCTGTTGAGGGCGACCTGTACCGCCGCACTGTTACCGAGATCCGCCTGCCGGTTGGCGACCACCGAGAGCGGATACAGCTGGTTCAGCATGAAGGTGGCGCCGACGGCCTCGGTAGCGGTGACGTGGTTCATGTCGTCGACCGCCTTTTCAAAATAGTCGACTGACTGGCGCGGCTTGCCAGCCGCCCAGCTGGCATCGCCGAGATCCATGCGTTCAGAACCCAGATTGTTATACGAGATCGTATTCTTGGGATCGAGTCGTACCATCTCCAACGCGGTGGCTTCCGCTTCCCGTCCGACCACCAGGGCGCGCTCGGGATCGAGTTCGGTCATCGAAATCTCGGTCACGGTCGATTGCATGACTTCCAGCGCGTGCATCGCGATACGGTGTCCGGGGCGAAGCGCCAACACGTGCTGGGCCACACCGCTGACGTCGGCGTACACTTGGTGGGCCTCGGCCCCCTGTCCCATGTTCTGCAACGACGCGATTAACCACGTGCCGCACTCGGCATAGAGTGCCGACATCGACAGGTCGCTGTAGTCCTTGGCACCCAGCTGGGCGGTCAGATCCATGGCATGGCGCAGCGTGACCACGGCTTTGTCGTTCATGGTCTGGGATTGCTGTTGTAGGTAACCCAGGAAGAACAGATTCTCCGCATAGGCGCGGCGAAGGGCATTGGAAGCAGCGGGAGCCGTGGCGGAGGCTTGCAGTAGATCCACCGCCTGTTGACCGGCCGCCAGGTTGTCGGGGCTGTCCTGATCCGAAAGAATGCGCGCCTTGATCTGCGAGGCGCGTGCCAAACCGATCAGGGTGGCCTCAGAGCGATCGCCCCCGGCACGCAATTGCTGCAGCAACTGCGTCGCCTCACCATTGGTCGCGCTCGCCTTATCCAGCATGCCGAGCGTGCGCGCGGCGCGTGCGTATTGCAGCAGCGCCATCGCGCCATTGCGGGTCGTGTCAGTGCCCTTCAGCGCCGGCGGCAGTTGATGAAAGTAATCGATTTCGCGCTTGGCGAGGGCCGCCACCACATCCAGCCGACCCGAGATTTCCAGCTCGCGAGCAAAGTCGTCGGTCAGATAGCTCATCAGCTGCTCGGCCTGACCGCGGGCCTGCTCGGCGGTGGCGCGGGTCTGGTCGGCCAGGCGCTCGGCACGGTGCGCGCGCTGGGTACTGACGTACGCCAGGATCGCAGCCACGATGGCGCCGACCGCCAGCGCTGCGCAGACGCCGGCTACCTGGCGGGCGCGCACCAGCGCGTGCCGTGCCGCCAGTTCGCGCGCGCGCTGCTCGGCGAGCACACGTTCGGTCGCTTCCCGCGCTTCGCGTTCACGCCGCTCGTCCCGACTAGCCTTGACCACCCCGCACAGCACATCGTGCGTGAGTTCGACCCGGCGCACGTCCAGGCGCTCTTCGATGCGCAGCAGGCGGCGATTGACCAGCGTCGCCAGCGTTCCTGGGGTCGCGCCCGCAGCCGTGAAGCTGTGCAGCAGCCGCTCCTCGGCGATGTTCTCGCGATAACCCGAAGCCGTCAGCAGCTCATCCTCGATGATGCGGCGCACCGCCGCCGACTGATCCGCCAGCGAGCGCTCGTAGAAGTTGCTCAGGATCGTGGCATGCGAGCCGGCCAGTAGATCAAGCGAGATCTCATCGCGCCGCTGTGCGATGCGCGCATCGTTGAGTTCGCGGCAGATGAGACTCAGCAGCGAGGGCTCGACCTCGGCGTTGGCGACCTCGCCGCCACCGGCGACAAAGCGCACGATTGCCGCCGCCACTTCGTCGGTTACCAGGCCCTTGCCCGGTTTGAGCACCGCCGCCAGCGCCTGCGAGCCGGTCATCGGCGCCAGGCGCAGGCGATTCTGGGTGATGCTCGGCATCTCGCCTTTGAGGCCCTCCAGCGGGGCCAGGTAGTCCTCGCGCAATGCGATCAGCACCCGATAGTCGCTGCGCCCGAAGTCGAAGCGCTCGGCGGCCAGTTCGTCGGATTCGAGGCGCGCTTCCAGTGCCTTGGGGGCGCGATTTTCCACCAGATCGGCCAGATCGGTGACGAAGCGCGCCGCACGGGCGCGCCCGAAGTCATCCGATTGCGCCAGTGTGAAGATTTCCTCGAATTGATCGAAGATCAGAAGCGGAATCAGGGTATTGCCGGCCTCGTCGCGCAGCACGTCGTCGCGGTGGTGCAGGAATTCCCACAGTGACTCGCCATCGGCTGCGACACCGATCTGGGTCCACTGGCCGGACAGACGCGCGGTGCGGGCTATGGCCTGCTTGAGCTGCTCGGACGGCTCCGGCGCCTCGCGGCCGTAGTCGACCCGCACATACACCGGACAGTAACCCTGGGCGCGCAGTCGCGGCACCAGGCCGGCGCGCAGAATCGAAGTCTTGCCCAATCCCGACTGACCGAAGAGAACCGTCAGCAGCTTGCGCTGCACGCGTCGCGCCAGCTCGGCCACTTCTTCTTCGCGGCCGTAGAAATACGCCTGAGTCTCTTCGGTAAACGAGGCCAACCCCAGCCACGGATTGCGGGCATCGACGGCGGCGGCGTCAGAAAGCGCCGAGGGTGCCGGTACTGCGTTCATTGGCGCGCGCTCATGAAGTCGCCCAGACGCCGGCCAAACTCCGGCGTGACCTGGCCGCCGGTGAGCTCGTTGAAATGCAGTGCCTTGAATTTATCCGGCACCAGCGCAACGGCGGCATTGGTTGCATCGATCGTGACCGGCAGGATGAACAGCGCTCCGTCGGCCATGTTGCGCACCCGATCGATGGCGTAGCTCCATTCGCGGCGGAAATAGCCCTCAAGCCGGCGCTGCGTCGTGGCCGACACGATTGGAATGAAATAAGAGCAGCGCGCGATATTGCGCTGGATCTTGCGATCATAGTCGTCGCCGACTTCGAGCCGATCCATATCGAACCACACCGTGATTCCCTGGGCCTCGAGTCCGGCCTTCAGTTGCTGCACGGCGGGCAGATCCTCGCGGGCGTAGCTGATGAAGACGGCGTTGTCCGGCATCTCACGTGCGGGCGGCAGGAAGCGCGTGGGTGCCTCGGTGCGTGCGCTGCCGATTGCCGGTTTACGACGCGCGGCCAGGCGCTCATGCAATTCGTCGACGAAGCGCTCGGCGCCCTGGTAGATGCGCGTGCGTACGCTTACCTGCTGCAGAAACGCCACCAGACGCTCATCGTCGCTGATGTGATCGTCCGCCATGATCTCGCCGACATCGCGCGGATCGGACAGGCGCTGGCGCTTGGCCATGCGCAGGAACAGGCGCGCCAGCCAGTTGGTGAAGTTGCTGCCGATGAACAGCAGGTGGTTGTGCTCGAGCTCATGAAACAGCTTCTCGGGAGCCAGATGCTCGCTCTGCAGCGCGCAGATGAATTCCAGCAGATCCTCGTCGGAGATCACGTAGCTGGGCGAGGCCGACAGCCGCCCGAACAGGTGATAGACCACCGGTCGTCTGAACTGGTCGCGCTCCGAGGGCAGGTCGGCCACACGATTCGGCGAATAGGACAACACATCAGTCGATGC
>DASXYW010000090.1:0-2106 GCA_036502265.1 Steroidobacteraceae bacterium
TCGGCTCGGCGGCCTGCGTCGCGGTCGAGGCGCTCGCGCCCATCAACAAAGCGAATGCGGCCGCCGAGAACGGCTCGTCCGGATGGGCGCGGCAGTAGCGGCCGACCCAGGCCACGGCAGCCTTCAGGTTTGAGTTCCCCAGAATATTGTTGGTGCGACTGGAAGTGGCGTTCACCCCTGAGAAGTAGCCGCTCAACCAATCCAGGTACGCGATCTCGTTCGAGCTCTGCTGCTCATGGGCGTCCAGATAGCTGGCGCACGTGGTGAGCCCGTTGCCGTAGGTGGTGACATTCACGGCGTTGGCGCTGGTGCTCACGCCCAGGCCGGCCACACATATCGCCGCCAACATGACGCGCCAATGCATCGATCCTCCCCCTTGCGTTCGCCTCATCGGCGTCATCGCGCCGCGCGTGGCGCGCTGCTCGCGTCCGCCGTACTGTTCAGCTGCTCGTCCGCCAACTCCAGGTTGCGCTGCGCCTCGTCGTACCAAGTCGCCGAGGCGCTGATCGCCTTGGCGAAGTAGCTGTGCGATTCGCCGTAGCTGTTCATATTCAGCAGCACCAGGCCGATCTCGTTATAGGCGTGCGCGCTGTCCATGATCTTGCTGAGGCTGGCGTACGCGCCGGCGTTGTCGTGCTGTCGCACCTGCAGATCGGCCAGGTAGCGCCACGCATCCGGGCGTGAGGTCGTGGCCAGCACGCTGCGCAGATCACTCTCGGCGCCTGCCAGATCGAGCAGCCGCAGCTTGGCGTAGCCGCGATGCGTCAGAATGCCGGCGGCGTCGGCCTTGTCGCCTTGCAGCGCCTGATCGAAGTATTGGATCGCCTGCGGGTAGTTGGCGCGCAGCACGCACACGTCGCCCATGCCGTCCAGGGCCCGCGAGCGCTGCGGATGCAGCGCCAGAACCTGGGCGTAGACTCGTTCGGCGGCATCGACCTTGTCCTGCTGCAGGTACAGCTGCGCCAGGCGCTCGGCGATGCGCGGATCGTCCGGCTGCGCGCTGTGCGCCATCTCGAAGGCCTTCTCGGCCAACGCAGACTGACCGAGATGCTGCTTGATGGCACCGATTTTGGCCAGGGTCGAGGCATCCTGCGGCGAATGGTCCAGCGCCAGCACGTAGTAATACACCGCCCGATCCAACTCGTCGGCCTGCCAGGCCTTGTCGCCGCGCTTGACCGCCTCGGCGAAGGCCTTGCCATCGGCAGCCGAATCCGAGCGCGCCGGCTTAGCCGGCTTGCTCTGCGGCTGTGGCTCGCCCGCGGCGGCTGGCGCGTCGGCGCGCGTGGCCGCCGAGCTCGCGCAACCGGCCAACTGCAGCAGCAGCAGTGGCACCGCGGCCATGATCACCAGGATTCTATTTGGCGACACCACCGAATGCCTCGCTGAGTCGAATCATTGCCGGACCGATCGCAACCACGAAAAACGACGGAAACAGACACAGCACCAGCGGAAAGATCAGCTTGGTGCCGATCTTGGCCGCCGCCTCCTCGGCACGCTGCATGCGCTTGTCGCGAAACTCGTCGGAATAAACCCGCAGTGCATCGGAGATGCCGGTGCCGAAGCGCAGCGTCTGGGCCAGCAGACTGACCAGGCCGCGCACGTCGTCCAGTCCGGTGCGCGTCGCCAGCCCGCGCAACGCGGTTTCGCGATCAACGCCAGCGCGCATCTGCGCGGTCACCTGTGCAATCTCGCTGGCCAGCTCCGGGTGGCTCACGTCGAGCTCATCGGCAACCCGCTGCAGCGCCTGCGCCAGTCCGAGTCCGGACTCGACGCAGACGTTGAGTAGATCCAGCGCGTCCGGAAACCCGTCGCGCAGCAGCTTGTGGCGCGCCTTCACCTTGCGATCGAGCCACAGGCTCGGCAGCAACATGCCAAAGAAGCACATCGCCAGTCCGATGAAGGTGATGCGCCCCCAGGTTAGCTTGGGCAGAAACGATGCAATCACCGACCAGCCCAGCACCAGCAGGGCCGCCAGCGCCAGCTTCATGCCGTAGAAAGTGGCCACCGCGGAGGTCGAGCGGTAGCCGGCATACAGCAGCCGTTGGCGTGTGCCCTCGCGCTCCGGGCCCTTCGGCAAGACGAAGCGCTCGATCGGCTGCAGCAGCC
>DASXYW010000091.1:0-17930 GCA_036502265.1 Steroidobacteraceae bacterium
ACCTCATTCGCGCCGCCGTGCTTGGGTCCGCGCAGCGCGCCGATCGCACCGGTGATGCAGGAATACAGATCCGAGCCGGTACCAGCGATCACGCGCGCGGTGAAGGTCGAGGCATTGAACTCGTGCTCGGCATACAGGACCAGGGAGGTGTGCATTGCCCGCACCCAGTCAACGTCGGCCGGCTTGCCATGCAGCAGATGCAGAACGTGCGCCGCGATCGAATCGTCCTGGGTGCACACCTCGATGCGACGCCCATGGTGGCTGTAGTGATACCAGTAGCACAGCATCGAGGGCAGCGCCGCGAGCAGCCGGTCCGACAGCTCGCGCGCGGCTTGCACTGGATGCTCGGGAGACTCCGGCTCAAGGCACCCGAGCACCGAGACTGCGGTGCGCAGCACGTCCATTGGGTGACTGTCGCGCGGCAGCAGCTCCAGGGCGCCAAGCAGCGCTGGCGGCAGCGCGCGGGCGCGCCGCAGGCGCTGTTTGTACGCTGCCAGTTCGCGCACGTTGGGGAAGTGCTCGTGAATCAGAAGATGAGCGATCTCCTCGAACTCGCAGCGATCGGCAATGTCGAGGATGTCAAAGCCGCGGTAATGCAGATCGTTACCGCTCAAGCCTACCGATGACAACGCGGTATTCCCGGCCACGACGCCCGACAGCGCGACGGATTTCTTGGCCATTTAGCGGCCCTTCTGCGCGGCGAACAGCCGATCCAGCTGTTGTTCGAACGCATCGTAGTCGAGATACTTGTATAGGTCGGCGCGCGTCTGCATGCGCTCGAGAACGTTGCGCTGGGTGCCGTCGCGCCGGATCGCTTCATAAGTCGCCAGCGCAGCGGCATTCATCGCGCGATAGGCGGCGCAGCAGTACAGCGCGATGTCTACCCCGACGGCGGCCAGCTGCTCGCGCGTGAACAGCGGCGTGCGGCCAAACTCGGTGATGTTGGCCAGAATCGGCACTCCGAGCGCCTGTCGGAAGCGCCGATACTGCGACAGCTCGGTGACGGCCTCAGGGAAAATCATGTCCGCGCCGGCCTCGACGCAGGCCTGGGCGCGCTCGATGGCGCGCTCCAACCCCTCGCTCGCCAGCGCATCGGTGCGCGCCATGATCACGAAGTCGCGATCGACCCGGGCATCGACCGCGGCTTTGACGCGATCGACCATCTCGGCCAGCGGCACGATTTCCTTGCCGGGTCGATGGCCGCAGCGCTTGGCCTGAACCTGATCTTCCAGATGCAGGCCCGCCGCGCCGGCTTTGGCGACGCTGCGCACAGTGCGCGCAATGTTGAAGGCCCCACCCCAGCCGGTGTCGGCATCGACCAGCAACGGCAGCGCGCAGGCGTCGGTGATGCGGCGTATGTCGATCAGCACATCGTCCAGGGTGCTGATCGCCAGATCCGGTACGCCGAGTGAATTGGCCGCCAGGCCGCCGCCCGACAGATAAATGGCTCGAAAGCCCGCGGCCGCCGCCAGGCGAGCGACATAGGCATTGATGGTTCCGACCAGCTGTAGTGGCTGCTCGGCGCGAACTGCGGCGCGAAGGCGCGCGCCGGCCGATAATGCGGCGGTGGGTGCCGATTCCATCGCCGGAACCCTACACCAGCGGGAGAATTCAGTCATGGGCTTTGAGATTTCACGCGCACTGACCGGTCACGGTGCACCGGTCGCGCTAGCCGCGATCTGGGGATAAAGCAGTAGTCCTGTGCCGTATCGACGCTCGTCATCGATGCAGATGCGGTTGAGCGACAACCGCGCGCGCATCATTGCCTGCACCCGCGCGCTCATTGCCCGCGGTGGCTTTCGCGCCGCTAGCATCGCCTCGGTAGCCACCGACGCCGGTCTGTCCACCGGGGCCATCTATCGCTATTTTCCATCGCAGGCGCAGCTCTTCATCGAAGTGCTGACCGCGGCGGTTGCGCGCGAGATCGAGCTGCTCGAGCGCATTGCCGCGACCTCCGAGCCGGCCGCCACGCGCCTGCAGAATGCCGTCGAGGCGTTTGCCGGCCGTGCCCTCGATGGCCGCAACCTCGCCTACGCGTTCATCGCCGAGCCGATCGGTGCCCGGGTCGACGTGGCCCGCATGCGCTCGCGCGGCGAATTCAGCGAGGTCTTTCAGCGCCTGCTGGCCGCCGGGGTCCGCAGCGGCGAGTTTCCGGCACAGGATGTGGAGGTGACCGCAGCGTGTATCGTCGGGGCGTTCACCGAGGCTCTGGTGGGGCCGATCGCCCCCGGCGCCAAGGCTGCCGGTCCGCGCGCCCGCGCGCGGTTGGTTGCCGCCATCGGACGCTTCTGCCTGGCAGCCGTCAGGGCCTAGCGCGTCCAGCCCATTCGCGCCAGATGGCCAGCGCGACCGCCAGCACCACCGGGCCGGCGAACACACCGACCAGGCCAAACGCCTCCAGTCCGCCGAGCGCTCCGAACATGACGATCAGGAATGGCACCCGGGTGGCGTTGCTGATCAGGATCGGGCGCAACACGTTGTCGGCCGGATGCACCAGTAGTGCACCCCAGAGCAGCATGATGATCCCCTTCCACACCATGCCCATCGACATCAGATAGATTCCGACCGGTACCCAGACGATCGCCGTCCCGATCAGCGGCACGATCGACAGTATGCCGGTCATGACGGCCAGCAGCACCGGGGCCGACACGCCGAGCACCCAGTAGCCGATCCCGGCGATCACCCCCTGCGTGATCGCCGTAATCACCAGGCCGTACACCACGGCCCGCGTCATTCGGCCGGCGGTCACGACATACGGGTTGAGGCGGTCGCCGAAGAACCCCTCGATCACCTGGTCGGCCTGGCGCGCGATGGTCTGGCCGTCGCGATAAAAGAAGAATAGCGTCAGTAGCGTGAGTGACAAGCGCACCACGTTGCGGGTGACACCGCTCATGATGTGACCGAGCTCGCTCGACCAGCCGAGAATCCAGCCGCTCAGCTGCTGTGGCAGCTCGGCCGGATCGCTGGCGTAGCGGTCGATGGCATCCTGGATTGCTCCGCCGAGCCACGGAATGTTGGCGAGCCAGGCCGGCATCGTTGGCGGCCCCTGCGCCAGATAACGGCTCACGGCCTGATAGGCCGTGAGCAGCTCGCGCTGGACCACCACCGCGATCCACAGTACCGGCAGCACGACCGCGCAGCCAAGGATCAGCGTCATCAGCAGCGCCGCGGCGGTGTGATAGCCGCGAAACGCGCGCAGCAGCATGCGATACAAAGGCCAGCTCGCATAGGCCAGGATCGCCGCCCACACAATCGGGGTGATGAATGGCGCCAGGATCGCCACGCACAACAGCGCCAGCGCGACCAGTAGCAGCGCCAACAGCGTCGGGCGCACCCAGGCGGCGGCCGGCGGACTCATGCGGCTGACCGCGCCAGCGCGACGCGTGAGCGCGTCGGCCGGTGCAGCGCCTCGCAGATATAGCGGTCAGCGGCCAGCAGACCGTCGAGTCGCACGCCGGTTTCGATCCCCAACCCATCGAGCATATAGAGCAAGTCCTCGGTCGCCACATTGCCGGACGCGCCGGGCGCGTACGGACAGCCGCCCAGTCCCGCGACCGAGGCATCAAACACCGCTACGCCGAATTCGAGAGCCGCGTACACGTTGGCCAGCGCCTGACCATAGGTGTCGTGGAAATGACCCGCGAGCCGCTCGACCGGCACGCGCCGCGCCACCGCCTCGAGCATCGCCCGCGTTTTGCCCGGGGTACCCACTCCGATCGTATCCCCGAGCGAGATTTCATGACAGCCCATCTCGAACAGAGCCGCGGCCACGTCGGCCACCGCCTGCGGCGCGATCGGCCCCTCATAGGGGCAGCCGAGCACGCACGACACGTAGGCGCGCACCGGTACCGAGCGTTCGCGCGCCGCGCCCATCAGCTGCTCAAAACGCTGCAGGCTCTCGGCGATCGAACAGTTGATGTTCTTGTGCGAGAAGGTCTCCGAGGCCGCTCCGAACACCGCGACCTCGTTCGCACCGGCCGCCAGCGCGGCGTCGAAGCCCTGCAGGTTCGGGGTCAGCGCCGAGTACGTAAGGCCGGCGCGGCGCGGCACCCCGCGCATCACGCTGTCGTGATCGGCCATCTGCGGCACCCGCTGGGCCGAGACGAACGCGGTAGCTTCAATGTGACGCAGACCCGAATCCGCCAGCCGGCGGATCAGCTCGAGTTTGATTTCGGTCGGCACGATCGCCGCCTCATTCTGCAGGCCATCGCGCGGACCCACCTCGACCAGACGCACGCTCGCCACGCTCACGGCGCGGCCTCGAAGTCGATCAGCTCGCTGCCTTCCTTGACCTGCTCGCCAACCGCAGCGCGAAAGCCGCGCACGGTGCCGTCGGCCGGCGCGCAGATGGTGTGCTCCATCTTCATGGCTTCCAGGATCAGCAGCGGCGCGCCCTTGTGTACTGCGCTGCCCGGGGCGACAAGCTGGGCGATCACCCGCCCTGGCATCGGCGCGGCGAGGCTGCCTTCGGCGGCAAACGCTGCGCCGGCGCTAGCCAGCGGATCGCGACGACGCAGCCGGAATTGATTAGCCCCGAGGATGAGCTGCAGGCAATCGCCATCGGGCACGAGCTGCAGTCGCAGCCCTTCCCCGCCCCAGCGCAGGTGGTACCAGTCATCGCCCTCCACGCTTAAGGAAGCCGGTGCAACGCGCTCCCCGACTGCCAGCCGATGAGCGCCGGGCAAATACTCCACGACGATCGCGGTGGCCGGCGTCGCCATGCTGATGGGCACCGCGGCTGAGCCGATCGGCTCAAACTCGAGCGTGCGCGTCAGATGGCCATTGACACGCCAGCCGTCGGTGCGGTCCCACGGCGATGACCCGGCCGCCTCGGCCGACTCGCGCCACACGGTCCAAAGGGCGGCGGCAGCCAGCGCCCGCGGGTCTGTTACGCCCAATTCGCCGGCAATCAGCACCGGCGAGCGCTCGATGAATCCGGTGTCCAGGGCACCTCGCTCGAACACATCGCACGCGGCCAGTCGGCGCAGGAACATGACATTGTTGCCGACCCCCGTGATGCGCACCTGCGCCAGCGCGCCGCGCAGGGCCGCGACGGCCTCGGAACGGCTGCGGGCATGCACGATAAGTTTGGCCAGCATCGGATCGTAGTCGATGCCCACGGTATCTCCGGCCTCGATCCCGCTTTCCACGCGCAGCGCCTCGGATGGAGCCGGCAAGTCGAAGCGCTGCAGCGTGCCCGTGGCGGGCAGGAAGCCGGCCTCCGGCGTTTCGGCATACAGCCGCACCTCGATGGCGTGACCGCGGATGCCAATATCCTCCTGCTTCAGCGGCAGCCTCTCGCCCGCAGCTACCCGCAGCTGCCACTCGACCAGATCGAGCCCCGTGATCATCTCAGTGACCGGATGTTCGACCTGGATGCGGGTATTCATCTCCATGAAAAAGAACCCGCCGGCGGCTTCGAGCAGAAATTCCACCGTGCCCGCTCCGGTGGAACCGACCGCACGCGCCGCCTCGCAGGCCGCGTGCGTGATCGCGGCGCGCTGCTTCACGCTCAGGTGCGGAGCCGGTGCCTCCTCCAGCACCTTCTGGTGGCGTCGCTGCGCCGAGCAATCGCGCTCGTACAGGTGCACGATCTGTCCTTGACGATCACCGAAGATCTGCACCTCGATGTGGCGCGGATTCTGCAGGTACTTCTCCAGCAGCACGCGCGCATCATTAAAACTCGCGCGCGCCTCGCGCTGACACGCGCCGAGACGCTGCTCGAACTGGGCCGCGCTGTCGGCCACGCGCATGCCCTTGCCACCGCCGCCCGCGGTGGCCTTGATCAGCACCGGGTAACCGATCCGATCGGCCTCGGCGCGCAGTCGCGCCGGATCCTGATCATCGCCGTGATAACCCGGCAGCAGTGGCACCCCGGAGCGCAGCATTAGCTGCTTAGCCGCGGCTTTGGAACTCATGGCACGCATCGCCGCCACCGGCGGTCCAATGAAAACGATACCGGCGCTGGCACAACGCTCAGCGAATTCCGCATTCTCGGCCAGGAAGCCGTACCCGGGATGAATCGCCTCGGCGCCACGGGCTCGCGCCGCATCGATCACCGCATCGATGCGCAGGTAGCTGTCGCGCGCCGCGGCGGGGCCGATGCACACCGCTTCATCCGCCATACGCACGGGCCGTGAGTGGGCATCGGCCTGCGAGTAGATCGCCACGGTGGCGATGCCGAGTCGCTGGCAGGACGCGATCACGCGGCAGGCGATCTCGCCGCGATTGGCAATGAGGACCTTGTGAAACACGCGCTGCGTGATCGCCTGTTAGAGGGTCCAGCCGGGCTTGCGCTTGGCGAAGAACGCGGCCATGCCTTCGCGCGCCTCCTCGCCGCCACGGATCTCCGCGATGCTGCGCGCGGTCTGTTCGAGCACCAGTGGATCGAATGCATCATGGCCGCGCAGCGATGACAGCAGGCGCTTGCAGTGAGCCTGCGCCTGCGGTCCGGCACTGCGCAGCGCCTCGAGCAGCTCCGCCAGGCAAGAATCCAGCGCCTCGGGTGCCACCGCCTGGTGCACCAGGCCGACGCGGACCGCCTCATCGGCTCCGAACCGGTCGCCGGCGAGGAAATGGTAGCGCGCCGCGCGCTCGCCGATCGCGGCGATCACATACGGAGCGATGGTCGAGGGCGTCAGGCCGAGCCGCACTTCGGTGGTACCGAAACTGGCATCGTGCGTGGCAAGCGCGATATCACAGCCCGCCACCAGTCCCATGCCGCCGCCGAGCGCCACGCCCTGCACGCGCGCCACCGTCGGCTTGGGCGACTGCGCCAGCGAGCGCAGCATCAAGGCCAGGCGGCGCGCATCCTCGAGATTGGCTTCATAGTCGGCGCGCGCCTGCTGCTGCATCCATTCCAGATCGGCGCCGGCGCAAAAATTGCGGCCGCGGCCGGCTAGCACGATCACGCGCACCGCACTGTCCTGCGAAAGCTGCGTCAGGCATTGGCCAAGTTCGCTGATCAGGCCGGCATGAAACGCGTTGTGTCGATCCGGTCGATTCAACCACACCGTAGCACAGCCGACCGCGTGGTCGATCTGCAGGAATTGGTAGCCGCTCATCGCCGCTACATCCTGAAGAGGCCGAAGCGTGTCGGCGCAATCGGTGCGTTCAGTGCCGCCGCCAGACCGAGTCCAAGTACGCGCCGCGTCTGCGCAGGATCGATAATACCGTCGTCCCACAGCCTTGCGGTCGCATAGTAGGGGCTACCCTGCCGCTCGAATTGCTCGCGGGTTGGCTGCTTGAATTGCTGTTCTTCCTGCGCGCTCCAGCTCTTGCCTTGCGCCTCCAGCGCATCGCGTCTGACGGTGGCGAGAACGCTCGCGGCCTGCTCTCCGCCCATGACGCTGATACGGGAATTGGGCCAGGTCCAAAGGAAGCGCGGGCCGTAGGCGCGCCCGCACATGCCGTAGTTGCCGGCGCCGAACGAGCCGCCGATCAACACCGTGACCTTAGGCAAAGCACTGGTGGCCACCGCGGTGACCAGCTTGGCGCCGTCCTTGGCGATCCCGGCATTCTCATATTTCTTGCCGACGATGAAGCCAGAGATATTCTGCAGAAACAGCAGCGGCACGGCGCGTTGCGAGGCCAGCTCGATGAAATGGGCCCCTTTCAACGCCGATTCGGAGAATAGGATGCCATTGTTGGCCAGCAGCGCGACCGGATAGCCGTGGATGTGCGCAAACCCGGTCACCAAGGTCGTGCCGTAGCGCTGGCGAAACTCGTCCAGGCGCGAGCCATCAACGATGCGCGCGATGACCTCGCGCACATCGTAGGGCTTGCGGGTGTCAATCGGGATGACGCCGTACAGCTCATCAGGATCGTAGCGCGGTGGCTCGGCGCTGATGGCCGTGGGCACAGCGCCGCCCGAGGGCGCCTGCTGCGTCAGCTGCGCGACGATGCGCCGCAGGATTGCCAACGCGTCGGTGTCGCTGTCGGCAAAATGATCGGCCACCCCGGAGATGCGGGTATGCACATCGGCGCCGCCGAGTTCTTCGGCACTCACCACCTCGCCGGTCGCCGCCTTCACCAGCGGCGGGCCGCCGAGAAAAATCGTGCCGGTATCCCTGACGATGATGCTTTCGTCCGACATCGCCGGGACGTAAGCGCCGCCGGCCGTGCACGAGCCCATCACGCACGCAAGCTGCGGTATACCGCGCTCGGACAAGCGTGCCTGATTGTAGAAAATGCGGCCGAAGTGCTCGCGATCGGGGAACACTTCATCCTGCAATGGCAGGAATGCGCCGCCCGAATCTACCAGGTAGATGCACGGCAGCTGATTCTCGCCGGCGATTTCCTGGGCCCGCAGGTGCTTTTTCACGGTGATCGGATAGTAGGTGCCGCCCCTGACGGTGGCATCGTTGGCCACGATCACGCACTCGCGGCCGCTGACCCGGCCGATGCCGGCCACCATGCCGGCGGCAGGCACCTCTGCGCCATACATGTCGTGGGCCGCCAGCGCACCGATCTCCAGGAACGGGGTGCCCGGATCAAGCAGCAGGTCGATGCGATCGCGCACCAGCAGTTTGCCGCGCGAGCGGTGACGCTCGCGGGCGCCGTCCGAGCCGCCGCGGGCAGCCTGCGCGGTGCGCTCGCGCAACTGCCCGACCAGATTGCGCATGGCCTCGGCATTGGCCCGAAACTGCGGTTGATCGCAGCGGATATTTGACTGAATGACGTTGCTCATGGGCGTAACCGCGCGCCAACTCTACTCCAGCGTGGCGAAATAATGAACTAAGATTCACTTTTTTGTGTCGGATAGCACACTCGTTGCCCGGTTCAGCGACAATTCATCGGGCGTCTCTAGCATGGCGGATAGGCTCGCGTGGCAGGCCTTCGGTGTCGATGGGCGTCCGACACCGACATCGGCCGATCTGCCACTCGACCGTGGTCATGGGCTTGGTCAGAATGACCTAAAACGGGCCAAGACCGCCGCCGGACTGGCGCCATGCAAGCACCAGTTTCACCGATCTTCAGGAGTAGTGAGTGGACTCGCGACGATGGTTGCTGCTGACAGTGACAACGTTCGCGGTCATCGTGCAGCATTCCAGCGCCCTGTCGCCGCGACCCAAGCCGACGCCGCCGGCGCCGGCCCCTCGATTCGGCTTCGAGAGCGTGCAGCGCCTGGCGCAGGCGCGAGCCAATGAAGATTACCGTGACCGCAGCAGTAAATTGCCCGACAGCCTGTCGAAGATCAGCTACGACGACTATCGCAACATCCAGTTCCGACCCGACCAGGCGCTCTGGCGTCACCAGGCCCTGTTCGAAGTGCAGTTCTTTCATCGCGGCTTTGCGTACGACAAGCGTGTCAACGTCACCGAGGTCGGGGAGAATGGTGCGCTGCGCCCCCTCACCTACGAGCCGTCGCAATTCGATTTCGGCAAGAACGGGCCGCCCAAGGATCTGCCGGCCGACCTGGGTTATGCGGGACTGCGCGTGCACTTCCCGCTGCTCACGCCCGACTACAAGGACGAGCTCATCGCCTTCCTGGGCGCCTCTTACTTCCGGCTGTTGGGCCGCGACCAGAATTATGGCGCCTCGGCGCGCGGCGTGGCGCTCAACGTCGCCACCACCGGCGGGGAGGAATTCGCGTACTTCACCGACTTCTGGCTGGTACGCCCAGCCCCCGAGCAGCGCACGCTCACCATCTACGCGTTGCTCGACAGCCCCAGCGTCGCCGGCGCGTACCGCTTCGAGATCCGGCCCGATATGACCAGCACCGTCGAAGTCACAGCGACGCTGTATGCGCGCAAGGACATCGACAAGCTCGGGCTTGCCCCGCTGACCTCGATGTTCCTGTACGGCAAGGATCGGCCGCGGCCCTACGACGATTATCGGCCCGAGGTGCATGACAGCGACGGCCTGCTGCTGCAAACCGGCAGTGGCGAGTGGATCTGGCGACCATTGAACAATCCGAAAACGTTGCGGGTCTCAACTTTCTCGGACGAACATCCGCGAGGCTTTGGATTGACGCAGCGCGAACGCGATTTTGCCAGCTACCAGGACGAGGATGCGCGCTACCAGCGTCGTCCTAGCTACTGGATTGCACCATTGGGCGATTGGGGCAAGGGCGCAGTCGAACTGGTCGAGATTCCCGACGACGAGGACATTCACGACAACATCGTGTCGTTCTGGGTACCGGCACTGCATGTGCAGCCGCACAAGGCATTCACCTTCTCTTATCTCCTATCGGCCTATACCAAATCGGCGCAGTGGTCGCCCAGCGGCCGTGCGGTCGCCACGCGCACCGCCAGCGCCGCGCGCGTTCACGGCAACGAGAATGGACGGCGCATCCTGATTGACTTCGCCGGCGGCGATCTGCCCACACTGGAGGCATCGCAACCGGTGAAAGCGCAGATCAGTGCCCACAATGGCGACGTCGACAACGTCGTAGTCCAGCGTCTTGCCGAAAATGGCGGCTGGCGCGTCAGCTTCCGGGTGTTGCCCAAGAACAGCCAGGGCACGGATATGCGCTGCTACCTGACTCTGTACGGAGAGACGCTGACCGAAACCTGGACATACCTGTGGACACCCTGAACACCACCGAGAGCGCGAACGCGATCGAGCTGGCTGCGCCGGCCTCGGACCGTCATGGGTCGTGGCGGCGGTGGCTGTTCTTCGGCCTCACGTTTGCGACCGCGCTGGCGGCCGGCCTGCTGATGTTCGACATCCTCAAGGTCAACGGTCAGACCGTACTCAACGCACTGGCGCTGCCGCTGTTTCTGATCCTGTTCATTTGGATCGCCGGTGCATTCTGGACCGCGATGGCGGGATTCATCGTGCGACTGTTGGGGCACGACCCGGCGGTACTGCATCCGCAGGCCGACGCGCCCGCGCCGCGCGGGCGCACCGCGATCGTGACGCCGATCTACAACGAAGACACCGAGCACGTGTTCGCCAATGCCGACGCCATCTGGTCGTCGCTGCAGCAGCAGACAAGCGCCGAGTCGTTCGACTTTTTTGTCCTGTCGGATACGCGCAAACCGGAGATTGCAGCCGCGGAGGAAGTGGCCTGGCGATCGCTGGTGGCGCGGCGCGGCGCGCGCCGCTTCTTCTACCGCCGCCGCAACGACAACATTCAGCGCAAGTCCGGCAACCTGGCCGAGTTCGTGCGCAACTGGGGCGGCGCCTATGACTACATGATCGTGCTGGACGCGGACAGCATCATGTCGGGGCAGGCGCTGGTAACGATGGCGCAGATGATGGATGCACATCCGGAGGTCGGAATCATCCAGACGCTGCCGCTGCTGGCCGGACGCGACACGCTGTTCGCGCGCATGTTGCAGTTCGCCGTGCGGATCAACGGTCCGATGCTGGCGCATGGGTTGGCCTTCTGGCAGCTCGGCGAGAGCAACTACTGGGGCCACAATGCGATCCTGCGGATGCGCCCGTTCGCCCAGTACTGCGGCCTGCCGCCACTGCCCGGTCATGTGCCCTTCGGCGGAGAAATCCTCAGTCACGATATCGTCGAGGCGGCGTTCATGCGTCGGGCCGGCTACAAGGTATGGCTGGTACCGGATATCGCCGGCAGCTGGGAGGAAGTGCCCTCGAACGTGCTCGACTACGCGGCCCGCGACCGGCGTTGGGCCCAGGGCAACCTGCAGCATATCGGCGTTATGCCGATGCGCGGATTGCATTGGCTCAGTCGCATTCATCTTCTCACCGGCGTGCTGTCGTACGCGACCTCGCCGCTGTGGCTGATTGTGCTGATCCTGAGTTCGATAGTCACCTGCATCCAGGCCGTGACCGGACACCATTATTTCCGCCCCGGCGCCTATTCGCTGTTTCCGACCTGGCCGCAGTATCGTGATGGCGAGATTGCCGCGCTGCTGGGAATGACCGTCGTGGTCCTGTTGCTGCCAAAAATGCTGGCCACCGCGCTGGTGCTCAGGGATCGGGTGGCGCGCCGTGCCTTTGGCGGCGCCCGCATGATCGCCGCGGGCTTCGTGTTCGAGCAGCTGCTCAGCGTGCTGCTGGCGCCGGTCATGATGCTGTTTCATTCCGACTTCGTGCTGCGCGCGCTGTTCGGCCGCAGCGTGGCCTGGAATGCGCAGGCGCGCGGCGATCGTGGCATATCCTGGCGCGAAGCATGGCAGCGGCATCGCTGGCACGCCGCCATTGGCCTGGCCTGGGGCATCGCCATTCTGATCCTGGCTCCGCACTTTATCTGGTGGATGTCGCCGGTGCTTGCCGGCATGCTGCTGGCGATGCCCTTCACCGTGCTGACCAGTCGCGCCGAGCTGGGCGCTGCGCTGCGCCGCCACGGTTGGTGGCTGACGCCCGAAGAGACCCATGCGCCGCCGGAGCTGGCGGCGGCCGCAGCCGCGCGCGCCGCAACCAGCGCGCCGAGCAACCGGCCGCTGATCGACGATAGGACGCAGATCGTGGTGCCGTCGCGTTCACCGCTGCCGATGGTGGCCGATCCGCCCGCCTATCTGCGCATGCGGCTGGCCTCGCGCCGGCGGGCGGTTACCTCAACCTGAAGCGGCACGGGCACCTCGACAATGGCATGATTCAGCCATGGGCCGAATTTTCGAGGTTCGCAAGCACGCCATGTTCGCGCGCTGGAACCGCATGGCCAAAGGGTTCGCGCGTATCGCCAAGGACATCAACATGGCGGTCAAGGCCGGCGGTTCCGATCCGGGTTCCAATCCGACCCTACGGCGCATCATGCAGAACGCGCGCGCCATCAACATGCCCAAGGACAAGGTCGAGGCCGCCATCAAGCGCGCCAGCGGTCACGATGCAACCAACTACCACCAGGTGCTGTACGAAGGCTATGCCCCGCACGGCGTGGCGTTGCTGGTCGAGACCGCCACCGACAATCCGACCCGCACCGTGGCGCATGTGCGCAACATCATGAGCAAGAACGGCGGCAACCTGGGCACTACCGGCAGCGTGAGCTTCCAGTTTCAGAAGATGGGCGTGTTCCGCCTCGATCCGACCGGGATCGAGCAGGATGAGCTCGAGCTCGAGATGATCGATCACGGCCTGGAGGAAATGGGCGAGAGCACCGGCGACAAGGGTGAAGTGCAGCTGGTGCTGCGCTGTGCCTTCGAGAATTTCGGCAAGCTGCAGGAGGCACTGGAGGCGCGGCGGGTGGTACCGCTGTCGGCCGAGCACAATTATGTCTGCACCGTGCCGATCGAATTGGCGGAAGGCCACGCGACCGAGGCCCTCGAGCTGATCGACAAGCTCGAGCAGGAAGAGGACGTGCAGAGAGTATTTCACTCCCTGGCCTGATGGAAAGGCGCATCCCGACCCTGCTGATACCCGGTCTGCTGAATACCGCGCGCCTGTACACCGAGCAGATTCCAACGCTGTGGCGCTACGGTGCGGTGATGATCGCCGACCATCGCAGCGACGACAGTCTGGTCGACATCGCGCGGCGCATTCTGGCCGATGCGCCGCCGCGCTTCAGCCTGCTCGGTTTGTCGATGGGCGGCTACGTGGCGATGGAGCTGTGTCGGCAGGCACCGGAGCGCGTCGCGCGCCTGGCGTTGATGGATACCAGCGCGCGCGCGGACACGCCCGAACAGAGCGCGCGCCGCCGCGAACTGATCGAACTGACGCGTGCCGGACACTTCGAGGGGATCATGGGGCTGCTCTATCCGAGCCTGGTGCATCCCCAGCGCGTCGGCGATGAGGCGCTGCGGGCGCTGGTTCTGGGCATGGCCCGCGAGGTCGGGCCTGAGAGCTTCATTCGCCAGCAGACCGCCATCGTCAATCGACCCGATTCACGCCCGACGCTGGCAGCCATTGCCTGTCCGACGTTGGTGCTGGTCGGTGACGCCGATCAGATCACCCCGCCGGATCGGGCCCGCGAAATCGCAGCCGCGATCCGTGGCGCGCAACTGGTCGTACTGCCGGAATGCGGGCATATCTGCACGCTCGAGCAGCCCGAGCGAGTCAGCGCGGCGCTGAACGACTGGCTGCAAAAGCTCGACGCTTAAGCCCTCGCCGGCCGAACCTCAATTCTCGTCCAGTGCCAGCAGGCGCGTATCACCGCCCACCGCGGCGGTGTTGGTGCTGATTGACTGCTCTACCAGCAGACGCTCGAGAGCGTAATCGTCAGCGCCGATCACCAGAGCCTGGATCGCGCCTTCGCCGGCCGCGAGTTGCTGAGCCAGCTCGCGCAGCCAATGCGGGTGCAGGCGCGCCTCGGCGCCATCCACCAGCACAGCGTCGTAGCCCAGTGACTCATGCCCAAGCGCTCCGCGCAGCTCTTCGGGTAACGCCGCCCGCAGCCGCGAGGCCAGCGATGCCTGATCCGCCACCAGGCCATTGCCGGTCGCCAGGGCCGCCGCGAGCTGACCGAGCAATGCTGCCATCGACTGCGCGGTCGCACGCAGCACGCCGCGCGCGCACAGCCGCAGCTCGTTGCTCTCACCGACGTAGGAACTCAATGGAATGCGCGCCTCGAACATCGTGACATCGGCGTAGCGCAGCGCCTGCGAGAGCAGTGCCGCGCGCTCATCCGCGGACGCCACCGTCGAGCACTCGGCTGCGCTTCGCAACCAGCCAATGAACTGACGCAGCGGCCGTGGCACTCGCTCGCGCTGCCCGACGTGCCAACGCGGTGCCGGCGCGCTGCGCAGCAGCCGCTGCAGGTACAGCGGACCGCCGGCCTTGGGCCCGGTTCCGGAAAGTCCCTGGCCGCCGAATGGCTGCACGCCGACCACCGCCCCGATCATGCTGCGATTGACGTAGATGTTGCCGACCCGGGCACGCGCGCTGATTTCGCGCGCGGTTTCTTCAATGCGCGTTTCGATCCCGAGCGTCAGGCCATAGCCGGTGGCATTGATCGCGCCCAGCAGCTTGCCGAGACCATCCCGCTCGAAGCGCACCACGTGCAGCACCGGCCCAAACACCTCGTGCGCGAGCTGCTCGATGCGATCGAGCTCGATCAGCGTCGGCGGCAGAAAAACGCCGCGGCTGCATTCATCGCTCAGCGAACTCTGACAGCGCACCCGGCTCGACAGTGCGCGCACGTGCGCCGTGATCTGATCGCGGGCCGGCGCGTCGATCAGGGGTCCGACATCGGTGGCCGGATCAGCCGGATCGCCCACCCGCAGCTCGCGCATCGCGCCCTCGAGCATGCTCAGAGTGGAGTCGGCGATCTCGCGCTGCAGACACAGTACTCGCAGCGCCGAGCAGCGCTGGCCGGCCGAATCGAAGGCCGAGCGCAACACGTCCGCGACCACCTGTTCGGGTAACGCGGTGGAATCCACGATCATCGCGTTCTGTCCACCGGTCTCGGCGATCAGCGGCACATCGCCACGCGCGGCCAGCGTGCGCGCAATCGCGCGCGCCGCATCGGTGGACCCGGTGAATACCACGCCCTCGATGCGTGCATCTTCGACCAGATGAGCCCCGACGCGCTCGCCGTCCCCGGGCAGTAGCTGCAGCACCGCCGGCGGTATGCCGGCCTGGTGCAACAGCGCCACGGCGCGGGCCGCGATCGCACAGGTCTGCTGGGCGGGCTTGGCCAGCACCGTGTTGCCCGCGGCCAGTGCCGCAGCCACCTGCCCGGTGAAGATAGCCAGGGGAAAATTCCACGGACTGATGCAGGCCACGGCGCCGAGCGGCCGATGGGTGGCGTGATTGAACTGCGATCGGATCTGAGCGGCGTAGTAGCGCAGGAAATCCACCGCCTCGCGCACTTCACCGACGGCGTTGGGCAAAGTCTTGCCGGCCTCGCGCACGATCAACGCCAGCAGTCGCGGCAGGTCCTGCTCAAAGGCGTCGGCGGCGCGCTCCAGCAGCGCGGCGCGCGCCTCGATCTCGACCTCCGCCCACGCCGGCGCGGCATCCACCGCGGCCCCGATTGCGGCCTCGATGGCCGCGTCCGAAATGTCTTCGACCACGCCGACCACATCGTCGAGATCGGCCGGATTGCGGATTTTCCTGGTCGTTCCGGCAGCAGCGGCGCTGGTGACGATGAGCGGGCGCACCTCGGCGCGCTGCCCACGGCTGTTTTGAACCCAAGTCACGAGCCGGGCCCGTACCACGGCGTCCGCCCAGTCGACGCCGGCGGAGTTGCGCCGCTCGGGCAGGAAGATCTCGCCCGGCAGCGGAATGCGGGGGTGCGCGGCGCCGCCCTGCGCTGCGGCTGCCGCGGCCGGATCGGCCAACAGTTGCTCGACCGGCGTTGAGGACGCGGCCGCCCGATGCACGAATGACGAGGAGGCACCGTTCTCGATCAGCCGCCGCATCAGGTAGGCCAGCAACGTCGCGCGTTGGCCGACCGGGGCGTAGACCCGCACCGGGCGCGCAATATCCGGGGTCTCCAGCACCTGGCGATACAGTGCCGCGCCCATGCCGTACAGGCACTGGAATTCGTAGTCGCCGTTGCCGCAGCTGGCAGCGATCTCGCTGATCGCGGCCACGCTGTGGGCGTTGTGCGTGGCGAACTGCGGCAGCAGCCACTGGCGCGCGCACAGCAGTCGGCGCGCGCAGGCCAGATAGGCTACGTCGGTATGACTCTTGCGCGTGTAGACCGGATAGCCCGATTGTCCCTCGATCTGTGCGAGCTTGATCTCCGCGTCCCAGTAGGCGCCCTTGACCAGCCGCAGCAGGGTCTTTGCGTGGCGGCGCGCGGCCAGGTTCATCAGAAAGTCGAGCACCGCCGGCGCGCGCTTCTGGTAGGCCTGCACCGCCACGCCAAGTCCACCCCAATCGGATAGCTCGGGCGCGCTCATCAATGCCTCGATCAGATCGAGCGAGGGTTCCAGTCGGTCGGCCTCCTCCGCGACGATCACCAGCGCGATGTCGCAGTGCTGCGCCAGGCGTGCCAGCTCCAGCAGGCGCGGCAGCAATTCACGCAGCACACGCCGCCGCTGCGTAAAGCCGTAGCGCGGATGCAGCGCCGACAATTTCACCGACACGCTGCCACCGGCCACCGGCCCTTGACCGCGATAGGCCGCCCCGACGCACTCGACCGCATGTCGGTAGGCGGAAAAATATCGCTCTGCGTCGATCGCAGTCAGTGCCGCCTCGCCCAGCATGTCGAACGAGTATCGATAGGACTGTGCGCTCCTGCGCCGGGCACGCGCCAGCGCCGACTCGATGGTCTGACCAAAGATGAATTGGTCGCTGAGCGCGCGGATTGAGGCCTGCATCGCCACACGCACCAGTGGCGTGGCGAACGAACGCCAGAGCTCTGCCAGCGGCCGGACCGCCTGCGCTGGCGCGCCGGAGGCAAACGCGGTGGCGGCCTGCAAGGTGCGGGCGATGGCGCCACGGTGGGCGCCCCAATCCACCCCGCTAAGCCGGTCGTGCAGCAATCGATCGGCATTGCCGGCATCGGGCACCCGCAGCAGCGCCTCGGCCAGCGACAGCAACGCTGCCCCCGCCGGGCCGTTCAGCGGAAATGCGCGCGTCAGCGCCTCGACCCCACGCCCTCGTTCGCTGCGACGCATGCCCTGAAGCAGTTGGTGTGCACGCTGGTCGATGCGCGTGGCGGTCGCAACATCGAGCGTGGCCGCGGCGATCAGCGGCGGCACGCACTCGCTTTCGGGCGTCCGCCACTGACTGGCGATCGCGGCATGGGCCGCGCCAAGGTCCGGCAGCGCGGCTAGCTCACTGTGCACGGGCGGCGGCCGGGGCGCCTGCGCTGCGCTCCAGCCGCTGCGCTACGGCCTCCAGACGTCGCAGCGCCGCCTCGGCCGGGAACGCTCCGGACGCGCGACTCATCGGCGCCGAAACCTCGGCCACCGAGGCGGCCAGGCCCCGATAGATCAGCTCGGTCATCGCGTCGGCGGCAGCATCGGGCGAAAAATCGCCCTCACCGCGCAGGTACACCCAGGTATGGTGCTCAACCCCACCGTAGATCATGTCGCGCACGATCCGCAGCGGCAGGTCAGCGCGAAACTCACCGCGCTCGACCGCCTGCTGCACGATCTCGAGCGTGCGGCGGGTGTATTCAC
>DASXYW010000092.1:0-3105 GCA_036502265.1 Steroidobacteraceae bacterium
CAGGACGAGCGTATCTATCTCGATTTCTCCTACCGCAAGCTGGCCGAGTTCGGGCTGACAGCGCTGGACATATTCGCCGCCGTGCAGCGCCAGAACAGCGTGGTCGCAGGTGGCTTCGTCGATACGCGGCACGACCGCATCTACGTTCGCACGTCGGGCGCGCTGGACGCGCCGGCGGCGCTCGCATCGCTGCCGGTCCAGGTGCGTGGCCATCTCGTGCCCCTGGGCGACCTCGTCACCATCCGGCGCGGCACCGTGGACCCGCCGGTCTCCACCATGCAGGTCGACGGCAAGCCGGCGCTCGGGCTCGCGATCTCCATGGCTGACGGCAGGAACATCCTCGACCTCGGCCGCGCCCTGGCGGCGCGGGTGGCGCAGGTCGCGCCGACTCTGCCGCTCGGCGTACACATGATGCGCGTGAACGACCAGTCCAAGGTCGTGGCTAGGGACGTTGCCGACTTCCAGGAGTCGTTCCTCGAAGCCCTGGCGATCGTGCTGATGGTGAGCTTCCTCAGCCTGGGCTGGCGCACCGGCATCGTGGTGGCAATCAGCGTGCCGCTGGTTCTGGCCGGCGTGCTCGTGGGCATGAAGTTGCTCGGCATCGATCTGCAGCGCATTTCGCTGGGCGCCATGATCATCGCGCTCGGCCTGCTGGTGGATGACGCGATGATCGCGGTCGAGACCATGACGGTGAAGCTGGAGCAAGGCTGGGACCGGCTGCGCGCCGGCAGCTTCGCTTACACCTCAACCGCTTTCCCGATGCTGACCGGAACCCTGGTGACGGCAGCGGGCTACCTGCCGGTCGGACTCGCGCGGTCGAGCACCGGGGAATACACGCACGACATCTTTCGCGTGGTCGGCATGGCGCTGGTCCTCTCGTGGTTCGTCGCGGTATTTTTCGTCCCCTATCTCGGCGCGCGCCTGCTGCCGGACCCGAAGCCGCACGCCGTGCAGCACGATGTCTACGACACGCGAACCTACAACCGTTTTCGCCACATCGTCGCCTGGTGCATCCGTCGGCGCTGGATCGTGATTGGCGGCACGGTTGCCGTGTTCGTCCTGTCGGTCGTCGGCTTCACGCGCGTGCCGCAGCAATTCTTCCCTTCGTCCGATCGGCTGGAAATAATGGTCGATATGCGCCTGCCGGAAGGCAGCTCTTTCGCGGCAACCACAGCTGATGTGACGAAGCTGGGGGCCATCCTGAAGCAAAACCGTGGCATCGCCTCCTACGTCGCCTATACCGGCAGCGGCAGCCCGCGCTTCTTCCTGACCTCCTCGCCGGAGCTGACCAACGCGAATTTCGCGCAGTTCGTCATCAACACCAAATCCGTGAAGGCGCGCGAGGCGCTGCTGGCCGAGCTGACGGCGCTGACGGACCGCGGCGCGTTCCCCGACGTGCGGCTGCGCGTCTATCGCCTGGAGCTGGGCCCCCCTGTCGGTTATCCGGTGCAGTTCCGCATCCTCGGCCCCAACCCGATGGAGATGCGCTGCATCGCCGGCGCGGTGCGGGCAGTGATGCGCGCCAATCCGCATATCCGCAACGTCAGCGACGACTGGGGCAATCCGTCAAAGGTGGTCGATGTGCAGGTCGACCAGGACAAGGCGCGGCTGCTGGGACTGTCGAGCGAGGACATCGCGACCACGCTGCAAACGCTGCAGCAGGGCGCGACGATCACCCAGTATCGGGAAGGCACCGACCTGATTCCGATCGTCGCCCGCGCCGACGTGCGCGAGCGGCAGAATCTCGCCGGACTGGCTGACGCGGACATCACCGCCGCGGATGGGCACGCCGTGCCGCTCGGGCAGGTCGCGCGCATCCGCTACGGGCTGGAGCAGCCGACACTGTGGCGGCGCAATCGCACGCCGATGCTGATCGTGCGCGGCGACATCGCCGATGCCACGCAGGCGCCAGTGGTGACGGCGCAGATCCTGCCGCAGCTCGCGGCGGTGAAGGCGTCGCTGCCCACCGGCTACCGGATCGAGACCGGCGGTGCCGTGGAAGAGAGCGCCAAAGGGCAGAGGTCGGTCAATGCGGTAATGCCGCTGATGGGACTGGTGATGCTGTCGCTGCTGATGGTGCAACTGCAGAGTTTCAGCCGCGTGCTGATGGTGCTGGTGACCGCCCCCCTCGGGCTGATCGGTGTCGCCGCGGCGCTGCTGGCGACCGGAGCCCCGTTCGGCTTCGTGGCGACGCTCGGCTTCATCGCGTTGGCCGGCATCATCATGCGCAACTCGGTGATCCTGGTCGATCAGATCGAGCAGGACATTGCCGCCGGCCTCACCCCGGCCGAGGCGATCGTCGAAGCCACAGTCCGCCGGGCGCGACCGATCCTGCTGACCGCGGTGGCGGCGATCCTGGGTCTGGTGCCGCTGGCGTTCTCGGCGTTCTGGGGGCCGATGGCGATCACGATCATGGGCGGGCTGCTGAGCGCGACGGTGCTCACGCTGTGCTTCGTGCCGGCGCTGTACGCCGCCTGGGTGCGGGTCGGGCGAACCACCGCCGCCGGGCGTGGCCAGCAGCTGTCCGGCCGACGCGCCGCAGATCTGGTGATGTCAGTTCGCTAATGGATTGTGTCCCAGCACAAAGAGAGAAGTGATTTCTATGAACAAGACCAATCTTGGCGTCGCTCTGGTGACAGGGGCATCCTCAGGCATCGGGTACGCAACGGCCAAAGCTCTGCAGAACGCGGGCTTTCGCGTGTTCGGAACCAGCCGTCGCGCGGTCGCCGAAAGATCCGACGGCGTTACCATGCTGTCCTGCGACGTAACCGATGACGCGTCCGTGGCGAAATTGATCGATAAGGTGCTGGCCGAGGCCGGGGTCATTGACCTGCTTGTCAACAATGCCGGCATCGGCTTGCTCGGTGGCGCGGAGGAATCCTCGACCGCCCAGGCTCAGGCGCAGTTCGATGCGAATGTTTTCGGCGTTCTCCGCGTGACCAACGCGGTGTTGCCGACAATGCGACGTCAACGGAAGGGGCGGATCATCAATATGAGTTCCATTATGGGCCTGATTCCGGCCCCCTACAATGCTCTCTATGCATCGACCAACCATGCTATCGAAGGCTATTCTGAATCTCTCGATCATGAACTGCGCACATTCGA
>DASXYW010000093.1:0-23914 GCA_036502265.1 Steroidobacteraceae bacterium
CGACGGTTCAAGACTCGCCGCGATCTCTGGTACATCGTTGTCATAGAAATACAGACCTGTGACCGCGTAGTTCGACTTCGGATGTAGCGGCTTTTCCTCGATATCTAGCGCGCGACCCTGGGCATCGAACTGCACCACACCATATCGCTGCGCATCCTTGACGTGATAAGCGAATACGGTCGCGCCCTGAGTGCGGCCGCCGGCCTTTTGAAGCTGCTCGGGCAGGCCGTGTCCGTAAAACAGATTGTCGCCCAGCACCAGCGCGCAAGTGTCGGTCCCAATGAAGCGGCGACCGATGATGAGCGCCTGCGCCAGGCCCTGGGGCTGCGGTTGCTCGGCGTAGCTCAGTGACAACCCCCAGCGATGGCCGTCGCCCAGAAGGCGCCTGAAGGCTGGCAGATCGATCGGCGTGGAAATGAGTAGAATGTCTCGAATGCCGGCCAGCATCAGCGTCGACAGCGGGTAATACACCATCGGCTTGTCATACACCGGCAATAACTGCTTGCTGACGGCACAGGTAACCGGATGTAAGCGGGTGGCGGTGCCCCCTGCGAGAATGATGCCCTTGCGCATTTAACCTTTGGAGTGCCCGGACGGTCCCGAAGTACAATTTTCTGCTGTCGGCCGGATCTTAGCAGGACGGCAAATCCCGATGCGCGACCTCGCTCCGCAACTCGAACTTAAGCAGCGGATTCCGGATCTGTTGCGATTCATCACCTGTGGCAGCGTCGATGACGGCAAATCGACCCTCATCGGCCGCCTGCTGTACGACTCCCAGCTGATCTATGGCGATCAGTTGGCGACGCTCGAAGCTGACTCGCTACGTTTCGGCACACAAGGAAAGAACATCGACTTTGCTCTCCTGGTAGACGGGCTTGCGGCCGAGCGCGAGCAGGGCATCACTATCGATGTCGCGTACCGTTTCTTTGCCACCGAGCGGCGCAAGTTCATCGTCGCAGACACGCCGGGTCACGAACAGTACACGCGTAACATGGTCACCGGGGCATCGACCGCGGATCTGGCCGTCCTCCTGATTGATGCCCGCAAGGGCCTGCTGACGCAGACGCGACGCCATTCGTACCTGGCGCACCTGATCGGCATCCGGCAGCTGGTGCTCGCGATCAACAAAATGGATCTGATCGATTACGATCGAGACCGCTTCGACGCCATCGTCGCCGACTATCGCAGATGTGCGGATGCGATCGGCATCGGGGAGTTCACAGCCATCCCGATTTCGGCCTTGATGGGCGATAACATTACGGTGCTGTCCAGCGCAACTCCGTGGTACCGCGGGCCGTCATTGATTCAGCACCTGGAGAGTGTGGCGGTGGACATTGATGCCGCGCAGGCGCAGGCCTTCCGCCTGCCGGTGCAGTGGGTCAATCGGCCGAATGCAGACTTTCGCGGTGTCTCGGGATTGATCATCGCCGGGGCGGTCAAAACCGGCGATCCGGTGCGCGTGCTGCCCTCGGGGGTCACCTCACGGGTAGCCCGTATCCTGGCGCCGGATGTCGATGCGCCGCAGGCGGTGGCCGGCCAATCGGTGACCCTTAGTCTTGAGGATCACGTCGATTGCTCTCGCGGCGACGTGCTGGCTGCCACGGACGCGGCGCCGGAGGTCTCCGACCAGTTCGAGGCGACCCTCGTCTGGATGGCAGAGGAGCCGATGCTGGCGGGCCGGCCGCATTGGCTGAAGCTGGGCACCCAGATTGTGAGCGCCACCGTGCGGGCACCCAAGTATGAGATCAACGTCAACACGATGGAGCACCTTGCGGCCAAGACACTCGCCATGAATGCGATAGCCGTGGTTAACCTTGCGACCGATCGGCCGGTGGTGTTCGAAAGCTATGCGGCCAACCGCGACTTGGGCGGGTTCATCCTTATCGACAAGCACAGCAATGCCACGGTGGCGGCCGGCATGCTGCACTTTGCGCTGCGACGCAGCCAGAACCTGCACTGGCAGGTTTTGGATGTGCGCCGCGAAGCGCGCGCGGCCATGAAGCATCAGCGTCCAGCGGTGTTGTGGTTCACCGGATTGTCCGGTGCCGGCAAGTCGACGATTGCAAATCTCGTGGAAAAGCAACTGCATCGGATGCACCGGCATACGTTCCTGTTGGACGGCGACAACGTCCGTCAGGGCCTGAGCCGCGATCTGGGCTTCACAGATGCCGACCGCGTGGAGAATATTCGTCGTGTGGGTGAAGTCGCCCGGCTGATGACCGACGCCGGGCTCATCGTGATCACCGCCTTCATCTCGCCCTTTGCCGCGGAGCGCAATATGGTGCGTGATATGATGCGGCCCGGTGATTTCATCGAAATCTACATCGACACGCCGCTGGCTGAGGCCGAGCGGCGCGACGTAAAGGGACTGTACAAAAAGGCTCGAGCCGGTCAGCTCGCCAACTTCACCGGCATCGCCAGCCCGTACGAGACGCCCACGACGCCGGACATTCACATCGATACGACCAGAATGTCGTCCGAGGAAGCCGCCAGCCTCATCGTCGAGTATCTGCTAGGACGCGACTGAGCGAGTCCCGCGGGGTCCGCAGATGGCGCACCGCGATTGCCGGCCTAGGGCAGTGACGGTTCGGGTCAGAGGTTCTGATAGTTCGGCCCGGACCCGCCCTCCGGCGTCGTCCAGGTGATGATCCCGTACGGATCCTTGATGTCGCAGGCCTTGCAGTGCACACAGTTGGCGGCGTTGATCTGTAGCATCTTGCCGCCCCGGCCGTCGCCCACCATCTCGTAGACGCCCGCCGGACAGAAGCGCTCGCACGGGTTGCCGTACTCGCGTCCACAGCGAGTCGCGCAGATCGACGTGTCTGCGACCTTTAAATGGACCGGCTGTGACTCGTCGTGCGTGTTGCCGGCAAAGAACACCGCGGACACCCGGTCTCGCGGCGGCAGTGTGCGCGCGACCCAGTGACGGTCGGGAGATTGATACGCGTCCAGCATCTTGAGCGCGCCAGCGTCGGACACGCGATTCTTCAGGGTCCAGGGCGAATGACCGGCGGTCAGTGTCTCGAGCGCGCCATTGGCAAAACCCCACCAGAAGCCGCGCTTGAATCCCGGTTTGATGTTGCGCACCCGGTAGAGTTCGCGGCCCCCCGCGCTGGCACGCCAGCGCGCATCGAATCCCTTAGGTTCACCGGTCTCGGCCAGGTGCTCCGCGGCCGCTATCCCCGAGCGTATGGCCTGATGAATGCCCTTGATCTTGGGGACGTTCAGCGTGCCGGCCGCATCCCCGATCAGCAGCGCGCCGGGCATCTCCATCATCGGTAGCGACTGCCAGCCGCCGGCCGCGATGGTGCGCGCGCCGGCTGCGAGAATCTCCCCGCCTTCGAGCAGAGGTTTGACGCTCGGGTGATGCTTGAACTGCTGAAACGCCTCGAACGGCGCCAGCCGTGGGTCCTGATAATCCAGGCCGACGACGAAGCCGACGTACACGCGGTCCTGGTCCAGGTGATAGAGGAAACTGCCGCCGTAGGTCTTCGAATCGAGCGGCCAGCCGGCGCTATGGCGGATCAGACCGGGCTGCGCGCGTCCGGGCGGCAACTGCCAGAGTTCCTTGAAGCCCAGCCCGAACGTCGGCGGAGCCCTGCCGGCATCGAGATTAAAGCGGGTGATGAGCTGCTTGCTGATCGAGCCGCGGCAGCCTTCGGCGAGGATGGTGGTGGCGGCGATGATTTCGACACCCGGGGTGTAATTCGGGCCCGGCTCGCCGTTGCGCGTCAAGCCCATGTCGCCGATGTGCACGCCGTTGACCGCGCCGCCGTCGAAGCGAGCCGCCGCCGCGGCAAAGCCCGGAAACACATCGATGCCGGCGCCTTCGGCTTGCTGCGCCAGCCAGGCGGTCAGCTGCCCCAGCGACACTACTATATTGCCGTGATTGCGAAACGGTGGCGGCAGCGGCAACAGACGAGCGTGGTCCTGCGTGAGAAAGAAGAATTCATCGCGCACGGCCGGCACCGCCATGCCGCTGTAGCGGGCGCGCCAGTCCGGCAACAGCGTATCCAGAGGCTCAGGCTCCATCACCGCCCCGGACAGCGAGTGCGCTCCGACGGTGGAACCTTTCTCCAACACGCAGATCGAGGCATCGGGCTTGAGCTGCTTCAGGCGCAACGCACAGCTAAGGCCGGCCGGCCCGGCGCCGACCACCACGAAGTCGTATTGCATCTGCTCGCGTTCGTTCATGGCGTGATTCTCGCAGGCTAACCGGCAAGCGCATTCTGCGCAAAGTCCTACAGCACTCTTCACGGAATGCGACCTCGATTGGCTCCTTGTGGACACTGCCAGCGCGCGCGCTCGCTCCTAGAGTCGCCCCTCAGGGCCATCAATTCGTCGCCACATCGCAAGGAGCAGCCATGGAAAATCCGAATCCCGACCGCCCCTGGACACCGCGTAAGCACGAGGACCCGGAGCGCATCCTCAATCCGTTCGAACAAACCGCCGATCCGGAGCGCATCGAGGATGAGCATCGCGAAAACGAGCAGCTCGACCCGATCGAGGATCCGCAGGATCCGCCCGACCCGTCCGAGGCCAGCGACCCGGAGACCTCCGCCAACGCCAACGCGCAGCGCTAACGCTTACGTCGCCGCGCGATGCGGCTCACAAAACCGGTGAGCACTATTGCATCGCGCGGCGATGTGCCTTAACGTGCGCGCCGCCAACGAAGACCATCTACGGAGGTGTGACAAACCCGCAATGAAGAATCGCAAAGCGTCCGCAGATAGCGAACCTGGGCCCCGTCTTCACAGCGTCAACCAATACCTCGAGAAGAATTTCCCCGACTTCTTTGCCGAGGCGCGTTTTCAAGTCGGCAACGACGACTACTTTCTCTACAGTCGTTTCGGCCAGTACCTGGCCCGCTCCATCGAATCCAACCGCGTTCCGCGCGCCAAGATCCACCGCGGTTTCACCGTGCTCAACAAGATGGCCCGCATGTCGGCCAAGGACCCGGCGGTGCGCCGCGTGCTGGTGACCGGCCCGCTCGAACACCTGGTCGACAAGCCAAAAGCCCGGGCCCTGGCCCGCAAGCACCTGTCCTTGGTGGCCCAAAGCTATCTTGAGAGTCTGTGCGAGTAGATAAGCGTTGCTTAGCGCTAGCATGCGGGTTGTGAACTCGCTGCCCAGCGCCAATGACCTGCTGCTGTTCTGGTTCGGACCACGTCCGTACACGGCGGTGCGCGTGCAGCAACACGTCCGGCTGTGGTTTGGCGCCGCGGACGCCCCGGAAATCACCCCACAGACCGACGAGATGATCCGCGATCGTTATGGCGCGCTGACCGATCAGGCCTCGAACGGCGCGCTGACCGATTGGGAGTCGAGCGCGCGCCGGCGCCTGGCGTTGATCGTGGTGCTCGACCAGTTCTCGCGCAACATCTATCGGGGCAGCGCACGCGCCTACGCGCAGGATCTGCGCGCGCTGCAACTGACCGTCTCGGGCATGCAGGTCGGAGCCGACGCGACGCTCGATCCGGTCGAGCGGCTATTCTTCTATATGCCGCTGATGCACGCCGAGAGCCCTGAGGTCCAGGAGGAATCGGTGGCGGCATTTCGGCGCCTGATGGAGGAGTCAGCGGACGAAGTTCGCAGCACGTTCGAGGCCAGCGTCCGGTCGGCCATCAAGCACCGACAGGTCATCGAACGCTTCGGGCGCTTCCCAAGCCGCAACATCGTGCTGGGGCGAGACAGCACCCCGGACGAAATGGACTGGCTGCGCGGCGAGGGGCGGGAATTCGTTAATTGAATCAATAAAGATACAGAGTGCGGATCCAGCCCGTCGAGTCCGGCCAGAATCGATACAAAGAGGCGCTACTTTTTAGCTTTCAGGAACAGCGAAGTCTGGCGCTTCGATCGGTTTTTCGCGCACCGGACCGAACTTTGCCACCTCCGCGCGAATCCTCGCCGCATCGCCAATCAGCACGATGTCGACATCCTCGCTGTCCGGATAGGCCGCCGCCACCACGCGATTGGCTTCCGTCGCACTGACCTGGGTGAGCTGCGCCCGATAGTCGTCGATGTAGCTGTCCGGCAGGCCGTACAGATCCAGATCCGCCAGCGTCCCGGCCCAGTCGGCCGCGGTCTCGAAGCCCAACGCGTACTGGCCCAGAAGGTAGCTGCGCGCGCTCTGAACGCGGACGTCGCTGACGCCTTTGCCCTTGAGCGTCGACAGCGTCTGCAGCGCCAGCTCGATCGCCCGAGCGGTGCTCTCGGTCTGGGTGAAGGTGCTGATGGCGAATTCGGCCGCCACGCTGCCGCGATGAAAATTGGCATGCGCCGAGTAGCTTAGGCCCGATTGCACGCGCAGCGCCTGCGTCAGCATCGAGCCGAAGCTGCCGCCAAAAGCAGTGTCGGTGATGTCGAGGGCCGCGCGTTGCGGGTAGGAGCGCGCCACCCCGACGTTGGCGATCCAGATGTAGGTCTGCGTCGCCCCGGGGGAGTCGATCAGCAGCACCCGGCGGCCATGGACCCGCGGCGGAACGCTCAGCGGCGGTAGCGCGGCGGGGGCCTTGTGCCAGGACGCGAACGCCGCGCTCACCGCACTTTTCAGCGCCGACGGCTCGAAGTCCCCGGCGAACACCAGCGTCAGACGATCGGCTCCGAACTCGCTGCGATAGAACCCCTGCACCTCCTCGCGCGTGATTGTGCCCAGCGTGGTCTCACTGCCCCCGACCGCTCGCCCATAGGGATGCTCTCCGAACAGCAGCGAGCGGCCGTACAGGCCGATCAGCCGCTGCGGCGCGGAGTCCTTGGCTGCCTTGATGAACTCGATATGCCGCTCGCGCAGCTTGTCGAGTTCGCTCGCCTCGAAACGCGGCCGCTGCAGCGCATCGCCGAGCAGCTCGAGCATCAGCGCGTGATCGCGCGCCAGGAACTCGCCGTGCAGGAAGATCGCCTCGCTGTCGCTGCCGGCCTCGAAGTGGCCGCCGGCATCCTCGACCGCGTCGGCAAAGGCGAAGGCATCGCGCGTGCCGGCCCCGTGCGTGAGCAGCTCGGCGGTGAGCGCCGAAAGGCCGGCGCGCTGCGGCGGATCCAGCCGCGCGCCGCCGCGCAGCACCGCATCGAAGGCGATCAGCGGCACGTCGTGCCGTGGAATCAGGATCAGTTTCACCCCGTTGGCCAGCGTGTAGCGCTGATGCGGCGGAATCTTCACCCCGCTGATTGCGCTCTGATCGGCGGCGTGGCTGAAGCCCCCGGCCGCCCCGAGCAGCGCCGCGGCGGTCGCGGCCCGGATGCTCTTGGGCAGCATCAGCGCGGCTCGCTCTGCGGCAGAAGTACGCCGATCGTGCGCTTGTCGGCCTGGAATACCTGTCGGGCGATCGCTGTGACCTCACCGCTTGTCACCGCCTCGTACGCGTCCGGGGCGCCAAACAGCAGCTGGTAGTCGGCGTGCACCACCGCGTATTTGCCCAGCAGGCGCGCCTTGCCGTCGATGGTGGACACGGCGCGCCAGAAATCCGCGGCGAACAGGTTCTTGGCGCGCTTAAGCTCCTGGTCGGTCACGCCATCGCGCACCAGGCGATCAAGCTCGGCATCGAGCGAGCGCTCAAAGTCGCTGATCGATCCGCCGGCCGGCAGCGTAGCGTGGAGGTAGAACACGTTCGGATCGAACCCTTCAGACCAGCCGCCACCGATCGCCACCGCCAGCTTCTGCTGCTCGACCAGCGTGCGATTCAGGCGCGCGGCGTGGCCGCCGACCAGGATGGTCTGCAGCAGATTGAGCGCCGGCTCGCGCGGATCCGACCCCGAGATGGCGTGATAGGCGTACTGAACCAAGGGATTCTGTCCGGGGCGCTCAAGCTGCAGACGCCGCTCACCGAGCTGCTCGGGCTCGCGCGTGCGCACCGGCGGCGGCGGCTCGCGTGGTGCGAGCGGGCCGAAATATTTCTGCGCCAGGGCAAATACCCGGTCCGGATCCACGGCGCCGACCACGATCAGGGTGCAGTTGCCGGGCGCGTAATAGGTGCGAAAGAAGCTCTGCAAATCCCCCATGGTCCAGGCCTTGATGTCCGACGGCCAGCCGAGGATCGGATTGCGGTAGGGATGGGCCAGAAACGCGGTGGCCTGGACCTGTTCATCCAGCAGCGAGGCATTGCTGTCGTCCACCCGCAGCCGGCGCTCGGAATAGACCACCTTGCGCTCGTTGTCGACTACCTCGGGCACGAACGCAAGATTGGCGATGCGATCGCTCTCCAATTCGAACACCAGCTCGAGCGCCGAGGGCGGAAACCAGTCCTGGTAGACCGTCACATCGTTCGAGGTATAGGCGTTATTGCTGCCGCCCTGCGCCTCCATGAGCCGATCGAACTCGCCCTGAGCATGGGTCGAGGTGCCGTTGAACATCATGTGCTCGAAGAAATGCGCCAGGCCGGTGGTGCCACTGCCCTCGTTGCGGCTGCCCACGTGCACCCAGTTGTAGAGCGTCACGTTTGGGATGTTGTGATCCGGCCAGACAATGATCTGCAGCCCGTTGGCCAGCCGCGTGGTGCGCACGCTGGCCGCGCCATCCGCAAAGCTGCGCGAGTCGGCGGCCAACGTGGCCGAGCCGACCGCCACTGAGGCCAGCGCGCCTCCGATCCACGTCATTCCACGCATCTGCTTGAAGCTTCCATGGTCGATTGATGGGGGCGCGGCATTGTGACTGGAAGGGCCTCACCCGAGGGCTTGAAAAAAAACGCCGCAGCACGGTTAGGCGCTGCGGCGCTTAAAAAGGCGAACATCGGGGAGCGTTGTTCGCAAAGGTTGGGGAACCTTACGGGTATAGCAAAGCAAGGCCCGTGCCATGCAAGATTTACGAGATTTATCAAAAACTTATGAAAACACGCCGGAACTCCGGCGCCGCTTGGCTGACAATCCACGTCACTGCCTGACAGGCAATTGACGCGCCGCGGCCGTCAGGCCGTGACGGGTACGCAGGACTGGGAATGCTTCTTCAGAGAGCTGCACAGGTCCTTGGCGCCCGCGGACGAGGACACGCCCACGCGCAGCTTGTACACCGTGCCGCCCTTGTACTTTGCGGCCACGTAATGCGGCGTGAGCGACTTGAGCTCGCTCGCATACTTGGTAGACAAGACCTTCCATTGCGATTCCGCCTGCGCCTTGCTGTGAAAGGCGCCCAGCTGCGCATAATGGCCGTGCGACGCGCTGCTGGCTAACTTAGCCCGGCTGGCCCCCGGCGCGCTCCTCGCCGCCACCATCGGTGCGTCGGGGGCAGCGTGCACAGCGGGCGCAGCGGGGGCTGCCGAGGCGGCCGGCGTGTTGCCGGCTTGAGCGAAATTCTCGACGCGAATGCGCGCTTCCTGCGCCCACTTGCTGTCGCCATGCTGCGCCAGGAACTGCGCATAGGCCTCGCGGGTGTCTGCCGCCGCGGCGATCTGCCAGTCGCGGTCATCGCCGATCTGCTTGATGCGGCCTTGGGCCTGGGCGGCGTTGGCGCTCTTGGGGTGCTGCGCCAGGAATTGCTGATAGGCCTCGGCGGTGTCGGCCGCACTGGCGGATTTCCAGTCGGCGCTCTCGCGACTGCAGCTAACCAGGGTCAGGGTGCCCAAAACGAGCGTAATCAGACAGATTCCTGTGTGTCGCATCACATCCCCTCCGCGTTTCAAGGCGAATAATTGTAGCAGTACCTTGGACTCATACCCGTGTTCACGCCATGAGTGACAAACGTAATCGTCGCATCCTGGACCGTCCCACTGGCGCACTCTCGGTGCTGGCGGCCGGCTCGCGCGTGGTCGGCGACGTCGAGGCGCCTGGGGCGATGATGCTCGGCGGTCATGTCTGCGGCGACGGCAACATCGGCGGCGAGCTGTCGGTGTCGGTTGAGGCCCACTGGGAAGGCGACGTGCATGCGTACAGCGCCGTGGTCGCCGGCCGCATCACCGGCTGCATCGTGGTGCGCAAAAAGATCGAAATCGCCGCCAGCGCGGTGATCCGCGGCCGAGTGATCGCCTGCAGTATTGCGATGGCGCGCGGGGCCACGATCGACGGCGAGGTCACCGTAATGGGTGATCAGCCGATCGTGGAATTCAAAGAGAAGCGCGGCTTGGCCGAGGCGTACACGCGCTAGCGGCCGCGCGCCTATAATCTTGAGCGGCGTTGCAGCACGGATGACCGCTTGAACCACGCCCGCCTGATTCACCTCATCGCGCACCGCGGCAACGCGCGCGAATTCCCGGAGAACACGGTCCCCGCCTTCGAATCCGCGTTAGCCCTCGGAGTGCGCTTCCTGGAGCTCGACGTGCATATTTCCGCCGACGGCGTGCCGGTGGTCATCCACGATCACAATCTGACCCGCACCGCCGGGCGTCCCGGCAGTGTGTTCGACCTGCGGGCCAGGGAGCTGCGCCACATCGATGCCTGCGAGCCCGATCGCTTCGGCGAGCGCTTCCGCGGCACGCCCATTCCGCTGCTGACCGACGTGCTGGCGCTGCTCGAGCACCGCCCCGAAGTCACGCTGTTCGTCGAGATCAAGCGCGCCAGCCTTACGCGCTTTGGCTACGACCAGGTGGTGTCGCGGGTGCTCAAGGCGCTGCACGATCTGCGCGGCCAGTGCGTGGTGATCTCGTTTGACCTGGCGGCGATACACCGTGCCCGCCAGCTCGGCGGGGTACCGATCGGCTGGGTGTTGAGCGACTACGACACGCACACGCGGCTGAAATTCGAGGCGCTGCAACCGGAGTTCCTGTTCGTCGATCACGAGAAGCTGCCGGCGGCCGGAGTGCTGTGGCGCGGACCGTGGCGCTGGGCGACCTACGAAGTCGAGACGCTGGCCCTGGCGCAGTCGCTGGCGGCGCGCGGCGCCGATTACATCGAGACCATGGCGGTGAAGGCGATGAGCGAGGCGATGCGCCGCCTGCATCAGCCGCAGCGCGAGCAGCGCCCGCTCGCGTGAGCTCGGCGGTAAGCGCGAATTTCGACATCGACGTCGCCGTGATTGGCGCCGGCATTCATGGCGCGGGCATGGCGCAGGCGGCGGCGGCCGCCGGCCACTCGGTGCTGGTGCTGGAGCAGACCGCGATCGCCGCCGGCACCTCCAGCCGCTCGAGCAAGCTGATCCACGGCGGTCTGCGTTACCTTGAGACCGGCCAGTTGCACCTGGTGCGCGAGAGTCTGCACGAGCGCGCCACGCTGCTTAGGCTTGCGCCCGAGCTGGTGCACCTGCAGCGCTTCTACATCCCGCTGTACGCGCACACGCGTCGCCGGCCGTGGCAGCTGCGCACCGGATTGTCGTTGTATGCGCTGCTGGCCGGCTTAGGGAGAGAGGCGCGCTTTGAGAGCCTACCGCCGCACGGCTGGAACGACCTGGACGGACTTACTCGCAGCGGCCTTGAGCGCGTGTACTGCTATCACGATGCCCAGACCGACGATCGCGCGCTCACCCGCGCCGTGTTGCACTCGGCGCAGTCACTCGGCGTGCGCCTCTTGTGTCCGGCGCAGTTCATCGGCGCCACGCTGTGCGCGGTGGGCCTCGATCTGCGCTTTCTGATCGAGGGCCGCGAGCAGCAGTGCCGCGCGCGCGTGCTCATCAACGCCGCCGGTCCCTGGGCCGACACGCTCGCTTCGCGCATCGCACCGGCCATCCCGGTGCCCTCGCTGCAGCGCGTGCAAGGCGCGCACATCGTGCTCGCTGGACAGCTGCAACGCGGCATCTACTACGTCGAGAGCCCGCGCGACGGGCGGGCGATATTCGTGATGCCGTGGCAGGGTCGGGTGCTGGTGGGTACCACCGAGACGCGCTTTCGCGGCGATCCGGGCACGGTCAGCGCCAGCCACACCGAGCTGCATTATCTGCTGGGCGTGCTTAAAGCCTACTTCCCTGCCTGGCGCACTGCCGAGCTGACGGACATCGCGGACAGCTTCGCCGGCTTGCGGCTGCTGCCGGGCGGGCCCGGGCACGCCTTTCACCGCTCGCGCGAGACCTTGCTGGTGAGCGATCGCGCGGTGAAGCCCCGCGTGCTGTCGATCTACGGCGGCAAGCTGACCACCTACCGCGCGGTCGCGCAGCGCGCGCTGGCGCGCGTGGCGGATTCGCTGCCTAAGCGAGTGGCGCTGGCACGCACCGATCAGCTGCCACTCTCAGCCAGATGAGTAGGCGCGCGGTGCTGGCGCTGGATCAGGGCGGCCACGCCGGCCGCGCCTGCCTCATCGGCGAGGACGGCAGCCTCATCGGCGAACACCAGGTGCCGATCGCCACGACACACGGCGCTGACGGCAGCGTCGAGCATGATCCGGAGGAACTGGTCGCCTCGCTGCGAACGGCCGCCGCCGCGGTGCTCGATGCCGCGCCTACGATCGAGGTCCAGGCCGCGGGCCTTGCGGTGCAGCGCTCGACCATCGTGTGTTTCGAGGCGCACTCGGGCGCGCCGCTGTCGAGCGCGATCTCCTGGCAGGACCGTCGCAACGAGACCTGGCTGCAGGGCTTCAGTGCGCACGCCGCGCGCATTCGCGCACTGACCGGCTTGCCACTGTCGCCGCACTACGGCGTCGGCAAGATGCGCTGGTGCCTGGATCACCTGAGCGCGGTGCAGCGCGCCCGTGAACGCGAGGATCTGCAAATCGCGCCGCTGGCAGCCTATCTGGTGCGCCGCCTCACCGGCAACCCCGCACAGGCCGATCCGGCCAACGCCTCGCGCACGCTGTTGTGGGACAGCGCGCGGCGCGACTGGTCGGAGGAGCTCATGAGCCTGTTCGGGATCAGGCGCGCCTGGCTATGCGCCTGCGCGCCCACGCGTCATCCCTACGGGACGCTCAAGCTGGAGGCCGGGCGGGTGCCTGGCGCGCGCTCGGTGCGACTCACGGCCGTGACCGGGGATCAGTCGGCGATCCCATTCGCCTTCGGTGCGCCCGATCCGGCAAGCGTGTACGTCAATCTTGGCACCGGCGCGTTCATCCAGCGCCCGCTCACAAAGCGGCCGGAGGATCCCAGCCCGCTGCTGGGCAGCGTGCTGTACGCCGATCGCGAGCGCGCGATCTACAGCCTGGAAGGCACGGTCAATGGCGCTGGTGCCGCGCTCAGCGCATTTGCCGCGCACAACGCCGTGCCCGAGTCGCAGCTGTGGGAGCAGCTGGAACAGCTTGCCCCGCAAAGCTCATTGCCGCTGTACGTCAACGGCATCGGCGGCCTGGGCTCACCGTTCTGGCGCGCGCAGCAACGCTCGTACTTCATCGGCGAGGGTGGGCTAATTGAGCGCTTCGCGGCCGTGGTGGAAAGCATCGCGTTTCTGATCGCGATCAACTTCGAGGCCCTGAAACGGCACGCTGGCTCGCCGCAGCGCGTGCTGGTCAGCGGCGGCTTAGGCCGATCGCACTGGCTGTGCCAGCGCCTGGCCGCCGTGCTCGCAACGCCGGTCGAGGTTGGCCCGACCGAGGCGAGCGTGCTCGGGGCGGCCGCGCTGGCCGATCCGCGCTGCGCTCGGCCGCCTTCGATCCAGCGCTCGCGGATCGACCCCGGGACGCTGACGGACTCCGTGCGCGCGAATCTTGCCGCCCGGCGAGCACGCCTAGAAGAGGTGCTGCGGCGCTGAGCCAGTCAACCCTGATCGGACGCATGGCTCTGATCGTGCTGATAGAGCGCCAGCAACTCGGGCGAATTCACTCGCAGCACCGCCTGGTGCAGGGCGCCGTCGTAGCAGTGTTGCCAGTGGCCGTAGGCGCTGACCTCGAAATGCGACGGCCAGCGACAGACCTTGGAGGAAGCCTGCTGCAGCCGCCCGTACAGCACCTGCGCATCGGCCGGCCGCGACAGATCGAGCTGTCCGTAGGCCACGCAGACGCTGGGCGGCTGGGCGGCATTGCCGCGCACGCCGGCGCCGAGCCCTGCCGCGGTGACGGCCACGGCCAGGGCGGCACCTACTCCGGCAATCGAGCGGGAACCAAGATGTGATGTGAAGGCAGACATGGGTGTTCCTCCTTTAAGGCTTAGGACTGGCCGCCGGGTTTGTCGGCGCGCTCAATCTGTCGGTTAGCAATGACGTAGAACAGCAACTGGGCCAATCCATAGGCGGCCGGCACCGCGCCCCACAGCGCATCGTGTGCGTCGTGCGGCGACTCGGCGTACAGCGCGGCCGCAATCGAAACGCCGATCAGCAGCCAGACCAATCCGCTGCGCAGGTAATGCAAGCCGATCTGCTTGCCCTGAAACTTTTCCGACAGCAGCTCGGTGCGCTTGCCGCCGCCATTGGAGTAGAACTCCGGCGGCAGCGGCGGCAGCTCGATGCCCTTGTCGATCGCCGCCATGCGCTCGGCATGATGGGCCTGCAAAATCTCGCGCTTCTTGCGAAAGTCGAGCCACAGCTTGAGCATGCCAACGCCCAGGCCCATGACGATGGCGACGATCGGAATCAGCACGCCCAGGACGGCGACCGCATAGGGGCCCTCGTTCGAGACGGCATTGACAACAGCAGTGGGATCCACGGTAGAAGCCTCGGGTCAATTGGTGGGACACGTGCTTGATACCCCCGGATGCGGCAGTCGGTTTCAAAGGCAACTGGGCCTTTAGTGACACCCGGGGGCCAAAAGGTTGAAACCGGTTGCTGGGCCTTCGGGTAACAAGGCCGAGGTACTGAATATCCATGCAGAGCGCGTCGAGCGATGCTGCGGCACAAGATCGCGCCATCGTCACCCTGCTGCAGGACGATCGCCTCGATGACGCGTTCGAGCGGTTGCTCGAGCGCTATCAGAACAAGGTGTATCGGCTGTGCTGTTCAATACTGCGCGATACCACCGCGGCCGAGGATGCCGCGCAGGAGAGTCTGGTGCGTGTGTGGAAGGCACTGTCGGGTTATGACCAGCGGGCCTCGCTGTCCACCTGGATCTACACCATCACGCGCAATCGTTGCCTGAGCGCGCTCGAGCGCCGGCGCGAGCTCGCCTCGCTGAGCGATGCCACGATCGAAGCGCAGGTGCACTCGCTGGCCGCGCCGGAGCGCGAGCCGGACGATCGGCTGGAGATGCTGCGCGAACTGGTGGATGCGCTGCCGGAGCGCTACCGGCGTATCGTGACGCTGTTCTACTACGAGGACCGCTCGGTGAGCGAGGTCGCCAGCATGCTCGGTATGCCGGAGGGCACGGTCAAGACCACGCTGTTTCGCGCCCGTGCCGCGCTGCTCGAGCAGTTGCGGCGGCGCGGACTGGCCGATGCCGGACTATGGCTGGAGAACGCACGATGAACGACGAGGAGCGCGCACTGGATGCCGCCCTGGGACGCGCCCTGCGCGCGCCGGTACCCCCGGCCGACTTTCGCGGCCGGCTGCACTCGGCGATCGCGCGCCAGGGCCTCGATGAGCGCGGCCGCGCGGCCCATCTGGCGCGCGCGCGGCGCGAGCGCGGCGAGCAGCTGCAGACGCTTCAGGCCGACTTCGTGCGCCTGCGTCGTCGCACGCTCGGCACGCTGATCGGCGGCGCGTTTGCGGCCGGCGCGGCCGTGGCGGTCGCGCTGCCGCTGCTGCAGGCGCGCTTCGGCGCCGATGCGATGCTGGTGCTGACCGGCCTGGGCGCACTGGTCGGTCTTATCATTGGCACGGCCTCCTGGATCAGTCGGGTGCGCATTCCCAATCCGCTCGAGCGCCTGTGAGCGCACTGCTTTCGTCGAACTCATCGAATTGGCTTAAGACATACCGATCGGCCCAGCTCGGCCCGCTTAAAGATCCGGCAAACCCGCAGTGCCCGCCATAACGCGAGCGCTCGACCTTGAGCAACGGTGAGGCCGCCAGGCGCGTCAGGTCGGCGGCCGGCACGATCGGATCATCCTCGGCCAGCAGCACGCGCGCCGGAAACCGCAGCGTCGAGAGCCGGCTGCCGGTGATCGCATAGCCGTTCAGGTACGCCGCCAGATCCGGGAAGGCGGTGCATCGGACCACCAGCCCGGCGGTCATGCCGCGCAGCTGGGCCAGTCGCAGCATGTCACCAAAGTCGTGCACGCCCGGCCAGGCGCGCTGCTTGCGACGCAGCGATCGCGACCAGCGCCGCACGAACGAGCGCCGGTAGATCAGCCAACCGCGCTCCAGCGCGGTCAGCGTGGCGTCCGGATCGAGCACCGGGGACACCGCCACCACACCGGCGATCTGCTTCGGCGCGCGCGCAGCGGCCGCCACCCGCAACAGGAAGTTGCCGCCGAGGGAGAAGCCGGCCAGGTACAAGCGTGCCTGCGGATAGCGCCGCGCGATATCGCGCACCGCACCGATCACCTCGGCGAGCCGGCAGGAGTGAAAGATCTCGCGATTCAGGTGATGCGTGGCGCCGTGGTCGCGCAGGTTGAGCCGCACCACTTCATAGCCGCGCGCCAGCAGCGCGCTGCCGAGCGACAGCAGATAGGTGGCCTCGGCACTGCCCTCCCAACCGTGCAGCAGCAGTGCCACCCGTCGCACCGGCGGCGGCCCGGCGCTGACCCACGCCTGCAGCCGCACGCCATCATCGCAGTCCAGCAGCAGCTCGCGCGCGCCCGTGCGCAGTGCCGCGGCGCGCCGCCGTGTCAGCCACGACAGCGGCCACAGGCTGCTCAGTAGCGTCTGCAGATGTCCGCTGCGCAGGAGTCCGGTCGGGCGGAAGCTCAGCGCGTCGTTTGCCAATTCACTTCGACGCGATTGTTCGCGGCCGCGGCGCGATTCCAGTCACCCGCAGACAGTGTGTCGCTGACCGGCGGATAGGGCGTGAGTACTTCTTCGGAGCTGCCGGCGCTGATCTGCACGTCGATCTTGCCGGCGGCATTGCGCCGCGCAATCGACAGCATGTTGGCGAACGCGACCGACTGGCGCTGTCCGGAAGATGCCGGATCATTGCCGATCTGCTCGCACTTTGAATACAGCATCGCGTCGGGTGCCAGCCCCGTCGTCCCGCTCGGGCCGGTCACGGTGCAGAACCGGCCCGGGATGCTGCGAATCTGCACCACGCCGTGAAACCCGGAGCTGCTCAGGCGGTTCAGCAGGGCCGAGACCCGATCCTGGCGCGCGCCGGCCAGCGGCGTCTCGCCATAGGGCACCGGCTCGATCAGCGAGCTTGCGCGCCCGGCATCCCCGGACGGCGCCGCAGCGTCACTCACGCTGGCGGCCGCCCCGGCCGCGGCGGCATCTGCGGCCTGCAGTGAATCCAGATTCTGCTGCGTCTCGGACAGCTGCTGCTGGGCGCTGGCGAGCTGGTGGCTTAACGAGTCGCTCTCGCCGCGCTGCTTGGACCACTGCAGGCCGAATACGAACGCGGCGGCGATGCCGGCCACCGCCAACCACACGCGCCAGTCGCTGCCGCGGGTGAAGAGCAGGGCGTCACCCGGAGGTGGTGCCTGGTCCTGCACCAGCAGGCGCAGGTCGCCGACGATGCGGTCGGCGTTGGACTCGAGGTGATCCACCATGAAGCGGCGCACGTCCAGCATGTGGTGCGCGAGCATGCCCTCGAGCACCAGGCGCAGCTCCGGCGACAACGCCGGCACGTCCGGCCGGTTGGGACCGCGGCGCTCGCTGGTGGTATCGAGCGGCGGAGACAAATCGTGCACCGGCGGCGGCTGGTCCACCAGCTCGGTGTCATCGGAGAGCGAGTGGGCGCGAATGGTGGCGATCTCGCGCTCGGGCTTTTGCAGCAGGTGCAGCTGCTCCAGCGCCTTGGACACGTCGACGTGCTTGATCTGCTTGGGCAGCACACCGATCGCGCCCAGCGCCCGGGCCTGGCTCAGGTACAGCTCGCCTTCCTGCGAGGTGTACATCATGATCGGAATGGTCGCGGTGCGCGGGTTGTTCTTGATCGCCTGTACCGCCTGAAACCCGTCCATGCCGGGCATCAGGTGATCCATGAAGATCACGTCGGGACGCTGGCCTGCCAGGTACTCGATCGCCTGCTCGGCCGAGTCGACGCCGTCCACCGATAGTTCGTAGCGCTCGAGAATCCGCGTCAGAAATGCCCGCGCGGATTTCGAATCGTCGACCACCAGCGCCCGTCGTTCCATCATGCCAAGTCGCTCTCAGCAGGTCCCCGCGGCGATCTTAGCGCAAGCGCGCGTCTGCGGGCGGGCCACGAGTGTCGGGCTGCCGCGACGCAATCGGGTTATGGTGAACGCGTAAGCTTCAGGCGGCGATGATGGCCGCGGGCTCGTGCTGCCCGGTGAGCTCGCGATACAGGCTCGCAAGCCGGCGTGCCATGTGGCTCGAGGCCCAGGTCTGGGCATAGCTGCGCGCCTGCGCGGACATTCGGGCCGCACGCGCCGGATCGTCCAGGACGGCTTCGATGATCTGAGCGAAAACTTCCGGCTTTTCCGGCGCCACGCGCGCACCGCACCCGGGCTGCAGGATCGAGGCGGTGCCCAGGTGCGCGGTCGACACCACCGGACAACCCTGGGCCATGGCCTCGAGCAGCACCAGCCCTTGCGTCTCGGTGCGCGAGGCGAACACGAACACGTTGGCGGCGGCGTAGCAGTCCGCCAGTCCGCGCTCGCGGTCCAGGTAGCCGATGAACGGCACATCGGCGGTGATTCCAAGCTGCCTCACCATGGCCTGCAGGTGCTCGCGCGCCGGGCCCGCCCCCGCGATCACCAGCATCACGCCCGGCCGCGTGCGCCGCAGCGCGACCAGCGCGTGCAGCAGGAATTCGATGTTCTTCTCGTGCGCCACCCGGCCGACATACAGCAGCAGCGGCCGCCCTGGGGCAATGCCAAAACGGCTGCGAAAGCGCGCGCCCTGCCCCGGCAGGTAGCGATCGGCGGGCAGCCCGGTCGGAATCACGTGCATCGGCGTGTCCACGCCGTACTCGCACAGCAGCTCGCGCATCGGTTCCGAGGGCGCCACGATCGCGGCCAGCTGCGCGCACTGCGAGCGCGTGAAGCGCCGCGCCAGCGTGCGCCCCAGCGAGCGCCGCAGCAGCGGCACGTAATGGTGCAGGTACTCTTCGAAGAACGTGTGATAGGTCGCGATCACCGGAATGTGCCGCCGCTTGCCGAAGCTCACGCCGAAGTAATGCGCCAGAAACGGGGTGTGGATGTGCACCAGATCGAAGTGCTGCGCGTCGAGCTGCGACAGGCACCGATACAGCGCCCCGATCTTCATGCGGCGGTCTTCCGGGTCGCCTGGCACCCGGCCGGCGGGCACGCGCACCACCCCGGGTTCATCGGCGCTCGCCTTCGGGCCGTAATCCGGGGCGACCAGGATGCTGCCGACGCCGACATCGCGCAGATCGGCGCGAAAGGTGCGGATCGAGGTGGAGACGCCATTGACTCGAGGGAAGTAGACGTCGGAGATGAACAGGACCCGCATGCGCCCAGCTAGAACACGTTCAGCGCCAGGACCGCCAGCAGCGCGCCGATGGCCGCACCCGCGAGCACGTCGCTCGGATAATGCAGTCCCAGCACCACGCGCGAGCAGGCCACCAGGCTGGCAAACGGAATCAGCACCCAGCCCAGCTCAGGAAAGTGCGCCACCGCCTGCCAGGTGAAGGCCACGGCGTGCAGCGTGTGTCCGGACGGAAAGCTGTACCGATCCAGCGGCGCCATCGCCTGCGTGATGCCCGGGTGGCGGATGAAGGGGCGCTCGCGCAGCAGCGCATGCTTGAGCTGGCGATAGATCGTAACACCCACGATGCCGGTGACCGCCATACCGATCGCCGGCAGCACCGCCGTGCGCCCGCACATCAACGGCAGCAACGGCACCAGCACGTACCAGGCGATGCCGTCGCCCAGGCGGCTCACCCAGCGCAGCGTGCTGCAAAGGATCGGGGTCGAGGAGGCGCGATTCAAACGCCGACACAGCCCGTACTCGGCCAGGTCGAAGCGAGCCATGAGGCCTTGCGAACGATTCATCATCGCGAACTTAAGGCTAGGGCGCAGATCCTTCAAACATGTGTCCAGCATGTGAAGATCCGGTGACAAGTTATTGATTATGGTGACCCACCGCCGTTATGGGCCGGGCTCCTACGCGGAGCGCGTCGGCGCGCATCCGCGCCGCTTAGTCGCGCGTGCCCACGCCGCGGTTGAGCAGGCCGACGCACAACGCGAACAGCAGCACCGCGAGGGCCAGCATCAGCACGAACGCGCCCTGCACGTGCACGTCCGAGGCCCCCAGGAAGCCGTAGCGGAACGCGTTCACCATGTGCAGGATCGGATTGGCCATCGAGACCTTCTGCGCCCAGGTCGGCAGCATCGACACCGAGTAGAACACCCCGCCAAAATAGTTCAGCGGTGTCAGGATGAACGTCGGTATCCAGTTCACCTGGTCGAAGTTGCGGGCAAAGATCGCGTTGATGAACCCGGCCAGCGCGAACACCACCGAACTAAGCAGCGCGGCGGCGACCAGCGCCGTCGGGTGCGCCACCGGCAGCCTGGTGAACAGCAGCGACACCACCGTCACGATCAGTCCGACCATGAGTCCGCGCAGCAGTCCGCCGGCGGTGTAGCCGGCCACGATGATCCAGTTCGGCAGCGGCGAGACCAGCAGTTCCTCGACGTGCTTGCCGAATTTGGCGCCGAAGAACGACGACACCACGTTGGCATACGAGACCTGGATCACCTGCATCATGATCAGCCCGGGAGCGATGTACTGCTTGTAGTCGAACCCGGACATCGGTCCGACGCGCGCACCGATCAGGCTGCCGAAGATCACGAAGTACAGCGTCGCGGTCACCACCGCCGGCACCAGCGTCTGACCCCAGATGCGGATGATCCGGCCGTACTCGCGGATGACGATGGTTTGAAAGCCGACCCAGCGCGCGGCCGCCAGGGAGATCTCGGCCGAAGCCGGCGTGGCGCTGGTGTCAAGCATTGGTTGCCCGGCTCTCCACCAGCCGCATGAAGATCTCCTCCAGGCGATTGACCTTGTTGCGCATGCTCAGCACCTCGATGCCCAGCAGCGTGAGGCTAGCGAACAGGTCATTCAGGTTCTGCTCCTTGGATACGTCGGCCTCGAGCGTCTGCGAATCGACCAGCCGCAGCACGAAGCCCGGGACTGCCGGCGCCGAGCTCACCGGATTGCGCGTATTGAACACAAAGGTCTCGGTGTGCAATCGGCGCAGCAGGTTGCTCATCTGATCGCGCTCGACGATGTTGCCATGATCGATGATCGCGATGTTGCGGCACAGGTGCTCGGCCTCCTCCAAATAGTGCGTGGTCAGGATGATGGTGGTGCCGTTGGCATTGATGGCGCGCAGAAAGTCCCACATCGAACGGCGCACTTCGATGTCGACCCCGGCGGTGGGCTCGTCGAGCACCAGCAGTTTGGGCTCGTGCATAAGCGCCCGCGCGATCATGAGCCGCCGCTTCATGCCGCCCGACAGGCCGCGGGCCGCGCCGTTGCGCTTGTCCCAGAGCTGCAGCTGGCGCAGGTACCGCTCCGCGCGCCGCCGCGCCTCGGGACGCGCGATGCCGTAAAAGCCCGCCTGGTTGACCACGATCGTCATCGGCGTCTCGAACTGATTGAAGTTCAATTCCTGCGGCACCACGCCAATGCAGGACTTGGCGCGCTCGAGCTGCCGGTCGATGTCATAGTCGAACACGCTGGCGCTGCCGCCGGATTTGTTGACCAGCGAGGTGATAATGCCGATCAGCGTGGTCTTGCCGGCTCCGTTGGGTCCCAGCAGCGCAAAAAAGTCGCCCTGCTCGACGTCGAGGTCGACGCCACGCAGCGCCTGCACGCCATTGCTGTACACCTTGGTGAGGGCGCGAGTCGAGAGCGCAAACATGAGGCCGCGCAAGTTAGCATATCGCGTCTAACCATGTGTCCCTCCGCGTTGCCCGGCCGCACGCGCCAGTAGTTGCAATCCACGCAGTTGCGCCTGGCGCAGCAGCAGCGTCTGGCGGCGGCTGGCCGCCTCGATAAGCTGCCGCCACACCAGCGGTTGCTGCTCCCAGCGCGGTGTGATCCATGCCGGCGCCCGCTGCGCCAGGGCCTCCAGGTCTGCCAGCCGGCACGCGGCAATGCGCTCGGCCGCAGCCGTGCTCATGCCCAGCAGCACGCGCGCGGTCACGCGGTTGGCGCGCGCCAGATGCCAGGCCAGCACCAGGGTGCGGCGTACCACCGCCACCCCGACTGCATCCTTGAAGTAGGCGCTGCGATCCTCCACGTCCATCACGCCGCAGCTGCCGATCCGGTCCCAGCGCTGTGGCTGGGCAAATCCGGCATCCAGCAGTAGGCATGGGCACGCCGCCAGCCGTTGCTGCGCGTCGGTTTCCAGCGCGCACCACTGCTCGCGCAACGCGGCGATCAGCCGCGGCACGCCGTCGGCACTACCATCGAGCGGCGCGCGCAGCGCCAGCTCGCGCAGGTACTGCAGCATCTGTTCGTTGATCTCGCTCACCGGCGCCAACACGGCGCCGTCCCATTCCTCAGCCATCGCATTCCTCCAGAATCGGAAGAAATATCCTGCCGCACTCTGACTTGGAGCCGTCACAGATTTCTGTCATATTCGTACCGAATCTGTGACTAGTAACATTTTAACGGATATCTGTCGATAAGGGAGTCCGCGAGCATGCGTATCTGTGATGATCGCTACAGCCGCGATCGGTTGCGTTTCGACGTCGCGCTGCAGTTCATCCGTCTGGAGGCGCGCACCCATACCATCCGCGATTGGACCGGCTTGAGCGATGATCGCATCCGCAAGCTCTATCGGTCCTATCTGAGCGAGGCGCACGGCAGTGAGCTGGTGCGCCATCGCGGCAAGTCCCCGCAGCAGGTGGCATTTTTCATGCGTAGCGGGCGGGCGCGGCAAGAGGCGGCACTGCTGGCCAGCCTGTGTCGGCTGCTCGGCGCGCTGCCGCACGATCCGACACCGGAGCTGGCGCGATCACTGCCCTCACTGGCACGCGCCGAACTGCTATGCCAGGCCTACGAGGCCTACCGCGGCCTGATTCCGGAAGGCCTGATCAGCTTTGAGCACGCGGTATTCCTGCTGACGAGCCTGGTGCGAGGTGATGAGCTGCTGCTGGGCGCCTGCCGCGACTGCAGCGCGATCCTGATCGTCGACCGCTGGTCGCTGCGTGCGCCACGCTGCGGCGTCTGCGCGCCAGCGGGAGTGTCGCTGTAGCCGCGGGAAACCAGCCCGACCCGCCCGTTTTCAGACCTGCCGCTGATACTCCGATAGCGAAATAATTCTCTGTGTGCGCGTGTCCCAGAGTATGCATTTCAGGGCGTTGTGGATTTGAGATAACTTCAGACGAGTGACATCCGCAAACAGATGCTGATATTCAGCGTGACACTTGGCCAAACGATAGCCTGGAATTCTGGCGGATAGATGATGAATGTGATGATAGCCCAAATTGGCTGTAAACCAGTTTAGCCAGCGCGGCAGAATGAGAAAGGAGGTTCCCTTGATCGCGCCGGTGATGTAATCCCAGCCTTTAGTGTCGCTCGCATAGGCGTGTTCAAAATTGTGCTGAACAGTGAACACAATAATGCCCGCGGCACCGGCAATCGATAGGGTGATTAAATAAATCGTAAAAAACAGCCCCGCACCCAACGCCCAGCACATCAACACCCACAGGCTGAGCAGCACGATATTGTTCCAGAACATGTGCCAATACTCTTTGGCCGATGCCCAATAGCGCGTTTCATAAGTGCCGGCGAGTTGCCTCATTGATAGGTTTGGCTGCGCTGCTTTTTTTCTAACAATATGGATCGCAAGGCCGATACTGCCCTTAAGCCAGGTGAAGCGCGGGTTAAAGATCAAATAAACAAAGCCAACAACGGGCGCGAGTGCGATGCTGCACTTGAGTCGATAGATACGCTGCTGGCTGGCAGTCATCGCCGCATATTCAGCAATTGACCGCGTCGTATACGGGCCGCGGTATTTCTCCCAGTTGCCGTTGTGGGCATGATGATAATTATGATGCTGCGCCCAAACATACTGCGGCATGCCCGAGACCACGCCAAGAAGAAAACCATTCGCGCGATTAAGCCAAGGGCTGCGAAATAAGCTGCCATGACCGCATTCGTGCAGCAGCGCAAAGACG
>DASXYW010000094.1:0-2172 GCA_036502265.1 Steroidobacteraceae bacterium
GGATTGCGGTTGCTGTGCATGGGCAAATCCGAGCGAAGCTATGGCAGCGCAGGCTGCCGCGAGAAGTTTTTGCAGTATTTCACTCCCGATACTTCGATGCTTCGTACGTTGTAGGCGAAAGCGGCCTTTCCGAACGGTGGGGCATGAGCTGTTGACGCTTATTGTCCCGACCTGAAGGGCTAGGCCGAAGTTTGCACTGTGAAGTTGATGAGATAGCGATGTTTGCTGGGCTTTTTTGAGTTTGGCCTGGCGGCCTACTGGACACGTGGCAGCGGGACGTCGAGCAGTTCGAGAGCCTTGTTCTGGAGCGGCGTCGGCCTGGTGGTGAGCACGATGTTGGCGTTCGGCGCCTGAGGCGAGGCGACGAGGTTGAGTGTCAATGTGGCGAGATGGCTGATGAGACCGCCGAAGTTGCTGACCGGCAGGCCATCGTCGCTGCGTCGCCTGCTGCGCTTGCGCCTGGCTGCATCGGAGATATCGGCGGCGGCGACCGGGGAGCTGCGTGCGGCCTGAGCGGCGGGCCGATCATGGTCGTGGAACAGGATCGGTGCCCAGGCCTCGCGCAGGTGCCACTCGACGTAATAGGCGAGCATGCAGAGGAACACATGCGCCCTGACACGTGGCTCGATCCAGTGGTGGACAGGACGGATCTGCAGATCGACCGACTTCAGCGTTCGGAATGCCCGCTCCACCCGTGCCAGATCCTTGTAGGCGCGCACGGCCTCATCGGCGCTGATCGCGTCCGCCGACAGGCTGGTGCGGATAACGTAGAGGCCATCGAGCGCGGCTTCATGCGCGATGGCATCGGCCTTGCGGCGGTAGACGAAGGCATCATCGCTAATGCTCAGTGCGAAGTGCTTGCCAACCTTATGCGCGTCGATCACGGCACCCACCACCAGGCCGATTTCGGCCTTGCCGCGCAGCGGTGCGTGGCGGCGGCGCACCTGGGCCGCAATGCGCGACAGATCGCGCTCGGTGGCCGCCAGCAGGTCTTCGCGCTTGCGGCCTCGCTCGCGGGCAAGGTCAGGATTGCGGCAGACAATGAGCCGCTCGCCCGGATATGCCGGTGAGCTGATCTCGGCAAGATCACGCTCGTCGAACAGCGAGAGCTGCAAAGGGCCGGCCTCGGCCAGTTCCTGGATCTGCGGCGCGCGCAGCGTGGTGATCCAGTCGAGCCCGGCGGGTCTCAGGTCCTCACGTATCCGCGCCGCGGTGATCATGCCGCGGTCGCCCACCAGCACGACGTGCTTCAGACCGAACCGGCGCTTCAACGTCTCGACCTGTGTTGACAAGGTGCTGGGATCGCCGGTGTTCCCCTCGAACACCTCGATGGCGATCGGCCGACCCTCGCGATCGCACAGTAGGCCGTAGACAATCTGCAGGCGGTCCGGGCGGTGATCCCGGCTGTAGCCATGCTGCGCCAGTGCGCAGCACCGGCCCTCCAGATACGACGAACTCACGTCGTACAGCACCAGCGTGCCATCCTTGAGATGCCGCCGGGCCAGGGCGCGCTCGATGCGGTCCTGCTGGCCGCCCAGCCAATCCAGCGTGGCATACATCTCGCGTTCCTCGATCATCCCCAGATCGAGCACGCGGCCCAGGCTGGAGCTCGCCGTCTCCGCCGACAGGGCGCGATGCGCCGCCAGCTTCGAGCCTGGCGCGATGATCCGGTTGGCGATCATCGCCAATGCCAGGTCGCGCTCGCGCGAGACCGCGCGGCCGAGCAGACGCGGCAGATCCAGCTTGCGCATCATGCCAACGACCGCCGCGACATGGCCGTGCGGCAGGGAACGCTGGATCTCGAACACCTCCTCCGGCCGGGCAATCACGCTCCCGCCAGCCAGCAACACGCGCAGCCCGTCGATCACAGCCGCCGGCAATGCACCCAGATTGGCCAGCGTCCGCTTCCGCACGCGGCTACCCTCGCGATAACTCTCGCGCAGCAGAACCGCCGGCGCGGAGCGCCCGTTCGGCACCACATCGATAAACATCCACGAATCGAATCACACCCCGGCGCGCCGACGCAAGCCCCAGTATGGACACAGTTCGCCACGAAAGCGCCGTCAAAACGCCAATCAAACCGCGCTGAATTACCAAATCACAGTGCAAACTTCGGGTTAGAGCGCGTGGTGGACGGCCCGGCAGGCTTTGGTTCGCGCTCTGCCGGGCCTT
>DASXYW010000095.1:0-6899 GCA_036502265.1 Steroidobacteraceae bacterium
TCCAGCAGCCACTCGTACAACAGCATGCCGTGAAAGCGGCGGCCTTCGTGCATGTACAGCCTTAGAACCGTGGCCTTCACACCAGCCCCCTCGAGCCCAGCAACGCCCGCACGCAAAATATTCCGGCGATGGTCAACACGACCGATCCAATCAAATGCGCGCCGATGATGGCAGCCGACCAAAGGTAATCACGACGCAACAGCAAGTCGGCGGTCTCGGCCGAGAAGGTTGAGAACGTGGTCAGACCACCAAGAAAGCCGGTGGTGGCCGCCAGTCTCAGCTCCGGCGGCAGCGCGGCGTTGCGAGCGAAGTACTCCATGCACAGGCCCATCAGGAAGCCGCCAATCAGGTTGCAGGCCAGGGTGCCGAACGGGATGGTGGGGAATACCGCGTTAAAGCACGCTCCCAGACGCCAGCGCAGCAGCGCACCGAGTGCGGCGCCGATGCCCACGGCCAGTCCCTGCCAGACCATGCGAATACCCCCAAAAGCTGCCAGCCAAGCGCTGCGCCGATGCTCGGGGATTGACCGGCGCTTGGCAAGCCGGCCGCGCACCCGGCGGGGCGCCGGTCAGTGCGCCGGTACGCCGGGATCGGTATGGTTCAACTCGCTCGCATTCCAGCCGCCCCCGAGCTGCGAGATCAGGTCGACGCTGGCGACCAGGCGCTGGCTCTGAATGTTCAGCAGGTTGATCTCGGCCACCAGACGCGTGGTCTGCACGGTGATCACACTCGAATAGGCGACCACGCCGGATTTGTACTGGTTGAAGGTGAGACCTTCGGACTGGCGCGCGTCCCGGACAGCGGACTCCTGCAGGCTCGATTGCTGCTCCAGCACGCGCAGCGTCACCAGACTGTCCTCCACCGCCTGGAATGCCGACAGCACGGTCTGGCGGTAGGTCGCAACCGCCTCATCGTATGTGGCGCGCGCCTCGCGGGTCTGCGACAGCGTGGCACCGCCGTTGAAGATGTTTTCCGCAAGCGACGGCCCGAATGACCAGAGCGCATTGCTGGCCTTGAGCAGCCCGGGCAGGCGGGTGGAGGTAAAGCCGTAGGATCCAGTCAGGTTCAGCGTCGGGAACCAGGCCGCCTCGGCCACGCCGATCAGCGCGTTGGCGCTGGCGACGTCGCGCTCGGAGACCGCGATATCCGGCCGCCGCTCCAGCAGCGTGGACGGAACGTCGGTCGGCACTACCGGCACCGTGTGGCTGAAGTTTCCGTCGGCGATCGAAAGCTCGGACGGCGCCTTGCCGGTCAATACCGCGATCGCGTGCTCGAACTTGGCGCGCGTCAGCTCGACGTTGACCGCGGCCGCCTGCGTGCTTTCCAGCTGCGTCTGCGCCGCGTACACGTCCGCCAGCGTGGTGATGCCGGCCTTGACCTGATTCTGCGTGATGCGCAGCGCCTCCTTGAAATCGTCGATCTCGGTCTGATAGAGGCGGGTCTGTTCGTCGGCGGCGCGCAGCTGAAAATAATCCTCGGCCAGCGTGACCTGCGCCGACAAGCGCGCCGCCGCCACGTCGGCGGCACTGGCTTGTGCCCTGGCGACATCGGATTCGACCAGCCGGCGGATGCGGCCCCAGACGTCGATCGACCAGCTGGCCTGGGCGCCGGCGCTGTAGATGGTGCGCTTGCCGGAGGCGCCAGGACCCCCGGTCGTGATCGAGGTGCCGTTGGCCGTGGTGATCGCCTGGCTCACGCCATTGGAGCTGCTGCTGCGGGTCGCCCCGCCAGTGACCCCGATGGACGGCAGCAGCGTGCCGCGATCGACGCCGACCGCCGCTACGGCGGCCCGATAGGCGGCCTCGTTCGCTATCAGCGTCTGATTCGAGACCTCGACCTGTTGCTCCAGACCGTCGAGCACGGGATCCTGGTAGATCGACCACCAGTGCTGATCGCTGGGAATCTCCCCAGGCGTCGCCGGCTTCCAGTCCTTGTTTTCCTTGTACGCCGCCGTGGGGGTCACGTCCGGGCGATGGTAATTCGGACCGACCGCGCAAGCGCTCAGCAGCAGCAGCGTCGGCATGGCAACGGAGACCCACCTCATAGCGGCACCTGCGGTGCCGGACCGCCGATCGCCGGGCGCTCTGCGCGTCCCATCAGCGATAGCAGCCACAGTCGGAAGCGGTCCAGATAGATATAGACCACGGGGGTGGTGTAGAGCGTCAGCATCTGGCTGAAGATCAGACCGCCGACGATCGAGATGCCCAGCGGCTGGCGCATTTCCGCGCCGCTGCCACTGGTCACGGCCAGGGGCACCGCCCCCAGCATTGCCGCCATCGTGGTCATCATGATCGGGCGAAAGCGGATCAGGCAGGCATCGTAGATCGCGGCCGATGCCTCGATGTTGTGGCGGCGCTGCCTCTCGAGCGCCACATCGATCATCATGATCGCGTTCTTCTTGACGATGCCGATGAGTAGGATCACGCCGATCAGTGCGATCAGACTGAATTCCGTATCGAACAGTTCCAGTGCGATCACCGCGCCGACCCCGGCGGACGGCAGCGTCGACAGGATCGTGATCGGATGGACGTAGCTCTCATACAGGATTCCGAGCACCACATACACGGCGACGATCGCCGCCAGGATCAGCCACGGCTCGTTGGACAGCGACTGCTGAAACACCTGCGCCGTCCCGGAAAACGATCCGTGCACCGAGATCGGCACGTGGATGCTCTGCATGGTGCGCTGGATCGCGCCGATCGCCATGCTGAGCGACTCGCCTTCCGGCAGGTTGAATGAGAACGTCGTGGCAACGAACGGGCCTTGATGATTGATCGCCAGCGGCGTCGTGCTGGGCCCGTAGGTGGCAAATGCCGCCAGCGGTACCGTGGTTTCCCTACCCGTGGCCACCGACGCCCCGGTCGAGGCACCGCCGCGTCCACTGTTGGTGAGCTGATTGAGAGCCAGGTTTTGCGCCGCGGCCGCTGGCGCCTGCGACAGCGTGCTGCTGGCGGTAAGACTGGTGCTCGCGCTCGTGTTGCCGCCGCCGGCGGTCGTCGACGACGCGCTGCTCGTGGAAGGCGAGGCGGTCGAGGCAGTGCCGCTCGACACACTGTTGGTGATGGTACCTGCAGTGCCGGATCCGACTGAGCTGAAGGAGCTGACCGCGCCGGCCGTCGATTGCGTGCCACTGAGCGCACCGCCCGAGGTGCTGACCCATATTTCCTTGAGCGTCTCGGGGCTCTGCCAGAAGCTTGGGTCCACTTCCATGACCACGTGATACTGGTTCATGTCGTTGTAGATGGTCGACACCTGTCGCTGTCCGAACGAGTCGTACAGAGTGTTGTCGATCTCGGACAGATTGACGCCGAGGCGCGCGGCGGTGTCGCGATCGATACTGAGCGCGATGTCGAGGCCATTGTCCTGGCGATCGGAATTGACGTCGGCGAGTTGCGGCACGGCACGCAGCGCCTCGGTGATCCTCGGTGTCCACAGGTTCAGTTCCCCCAGATCGTCGCTGAGGATGGTGTACTGGTACTGGGAGTTGCTCTGGCGGCCACCCGAACGGAGGTCCTGCACCGCCTGCAGGTACAGGCGCACGCCGGTGATGTCGGCCAGCTTGGCGCGCAGCCTGGCGATGATCCGGTCGCTCTTGACCTTGCGCGCCGACAGCGGTTTGAGGCCGACATAGATGTTGGCGGTGTTGGTGGCACCGCCGCCGGGGCCGCCGCCGCCGCCGGTGAATCCGACCACGTCCTGAATCGCCGGATCGGCCTGCACGATCGCCATGACTTTGCGCAATTTGCCCGACATGGCCTGGAACGAAGTGCTCTGATCCGCGCGCAGATTGCCCACCAGCGTGCCGGTGTCCTGCTGCGGGAAGAAGCCCTTGGGAATGTGTGCATACAGGTAGAAATTCAGCGCCACGGTGATGCCCAGCACGATCATGACCGCGCCCGGGTAGCTCAACGCCGAACGCAGACTGCGTGCGTAGAACGAGCGCATGCCGGTGAAGCCGCGATCCAGCGCTCGCATCAGGCGGTTGTGCTGGCCGGCGTCGGAGCGCAGCACGTGCGCGCACATCATCGGGGTCGTGGTCAGCGATACCACCAGCGAAATCAGTATCGCGATCGACAGTGTCAGCGCGAATTCGCGGAAGGTACGTCCGACGATCCCTCCCATGAGCAGGATCGGCATGAACACGGCGATCAGCGACAGGCTCATCGCCAGCACGGTGAAACCGACCTCGCGCGCGCCCTGCAGCGCTGCCTGCATCCGTGGCATGCCCTCCTCGACGTGGCGCGAGATGTTCTCCAGCACCACGATGGCATCATCCACCACGAAGCCGGTGGCTACGGTCAGTGCCATCAACGACAGATTGTCGAGACTGAAGCCGAGCAGATACATGGCACCGAAGGTGCCGATCAGCGACAACGGCACCGCGACGCTGGGTACCAGCGCGGCGCGGGCATTGCGCAGCGTGGCGAACACCACCAGCACCACCAGTGCGATGGCGATGGTCAGCGTGCGCTCGACGTCGCGCAATGAAGCGCGGATGGTTTCGGTGCGATCGTTGGTCTGGATGATCTGGATGCTGGCCGGTATCGAGGCGCCGAGCTCGGGCAGCAACGCGCGGATCCGGTCGACCACATCGATTACGTTGGCGCCCGGCTGGCGGTGCAGCACCAGCAGCACCGCCGGTTTGCCATCCGCCAGGCCGAGATTGCGGATGTTCTCGACGCCGTCGCTCACCACGGCGACGTCCTGCAGCCGCACGGCGGCGTTGTTGCGATAGGCGACGATCAGCGACTGATAGTCGATCGCGCGCTTGGCGGTATCGTTGACGTAGATCTGATAGCGCTGGTCACCGACGTCGATGCCGCCCTTGGGACTGTTGGCATTGGCCGCCGACAGTGCGGCACGCACGTCCTCCAGCCCCACGCCGTACTTGAATAGCGCCCGCGGATTGAGCTCGACGCGCACCGCCGGCAGCGAGCTGCCGCCAATGGTAACGTCACCGATGCCCTCCACCTGCAGCAGTTTCTGCTGCAGCACCGTCGAGGCCGAATCGTAGATCTGGCCCGCGGTCAGCGTGTTCGAGGTCAGCGCCAGGATCATGACCGGCGCGTCGGACGGATTGAGCTTGCGATAGGTCGGGTTGCTGCGCAGCGAGCTGGGCAGGTCCACGCGCGCCGCCTGGATCGCGGCCTCGACGTCGCGCGCCGCGCCATCGATATTGCGGCTAAGGTCAAACTGCAGGATCACGCGCGCACTGCCGACCGCGCTCTGCGAGGTCATCTCGGTGACGCCGGCGATCGTGCCCAGATGCCGCTCCAGCGGCGTGGTGACGCTGGTGGCCACGGTCTGCGGGCTCGCGCCCGGCAGCGTTGCCGAGACCACGATGGTGGGAATGTCGACGCTTGGCAGCGGAGATACCGGCAACAAAAAGAATGCCACGCCGCCGGACAGCGCCAGGCCGATGGTGAGCAGGGTGGTGGCGACCGGCCGGCGAACGAATGGCTCGGAGATATTCATCGTGTCAGTGGGTTTGCGGTGCCGGACCGGGGCGGCCGCCCAGCGGCTCGCCCGCGGCGCTGTTGCGCTGGCCGCGCCAGTGCGCCAGGCGCGCTGCCAGCCGGTCGAAGAACAGGTAGATCACCGGGGTCGTGAACAGCGTCAGCAGCTGGCTCACCAGCAGGCCGCCGACGATCGAGATGCCCAGCGGTGCGCGCAGCTCCGAGCCGGTGCCGGTGCCCAGCATCAGCGGCAGCGCCGCAAACAGCGCCGCCATGGTGGTCATCATGATCGGCCGGAATCGCAAAAGCGCCGCCTCGTGGATTGCATCGCGCGGCGCCTTGCCGCCCTCGCGCTCAGCGGTGAGCGCAAAGTCGATCATCATGATGGCGTTCTTCTTGACGATGCCGATCAGCAGGATGATGCCGATGATCGAGATGATGTTGAGATCCAGTCCGGCGACCATCAACGCCAGCAGCGCGCCGATACCAGCCGACGGCAGCGTCGACAGGATCGTGAGCGGATGGATGTAGCTCTCGTACAAAACGCCCAGAACGATATAAACGGTGACAATGGCAGCCAGGATCAGCAGCACCTCGTTGCGCAGCGATGACTGGAAGGCGAGCGCGGCGCCTTCGAACGTGGTGGAGATGCTGACCGGCAAGCCGATGTCCTGTTCGGCCGCGCGCACCGCGTTCACGGCGTTCTCGAGCGAAGCGGTCGGCGCGACATCGAACGAGAACATCGCTGCCGGAAACTGCCCCAGGTGATCGATCTCCAGCGGCGCATCTCGTACCGAGACGCGTGCGATCGAGCCCAGCGGCACCTGACCGCCGTTGCTCGAGGTGGCCGAGGGCACGTAGACATCGTTCAGCGACTCGATCGAACTCTGCATCTTCGGATCGCCCTCCATGATCACGCGGTATTGGTTCGATTGCGTGTAGATGGTCGAGATGATGCGCTGGCCGAAGGCGTCGTAGAGCACATTGTCGATCGTCGCAGCGGTCACGCCGAAGCGCGCGGCGGTATCGCGGTCGATGTCGATCTGTACCGTGAGGCCGGTGTCCACGAAGTTGGTTGAGACGTTGGCGAGTTGCGGTGCCTGCTGCAGGCGCTGCAGCAGCCTCGGTACCCACGGCTGTAGGGTGCTGCCGCTGGCGGCCTCGAGGATGAACTGATACTGCGCGCGCCCGACGGTCGAGTCGATGGTCAGGTCCTGTACCGGCTGCAGATACAGCTGGATGCCACTGACCGAGCGTGCGGTGCTGGTCAGACGCGCCATGGTCTGCGCGATACTGTCGCTGCGCTCACTCTTAGGCTTCAGATTGATCAGGTAGCGGCCGTTGTTAAGGGTGTTGTTGGAGCCGTCGATGCCGACGAACGAGGACAGGCTGTCGACGTCCGCATCCTTGAGTATCAGGTCGGCCAATGCCTGCTGGCGCTCG
>DASXYW010000096.1:0-36002 GCA_036502265.1 Steroidobacteraceae bacterium
CCCCGGGCGATGGTCCGAGTCGTCGCTCGCCTGGCGAGGCCTACGCGATTCCCAGGCTGCCAATGCCGCCAGGAACACCAGTCCGGCCAGCAGCAGAATCCAACGCAACGACGCCATGATGGCCCGGTGTCAGACCGCCGCCAGCTTGATGGCCTCGTCGATGTCGACGGCGACCAGACGCGAGACGCCGGGCTCATTCATGGTGACGCCGATCAGCTGCGACGCCAGCTCCATGGTGACCTTGTTGTGCGTAATGAAGATAAATTGAATCCGGCTGGACATCTCGCGCACGATCTCACAGTAACGACCGACATTGTGCTCGTCGAGCGGCGCATCGACCTCGTCCAGCAGGCAGAATGGCGCCGGGTTCAGATCGAAGATCGAGAATACCAGCGCCACCGCGCACAGCGCTTTCTCGCCGCCGGACAGCTGCGCGATGGTGCTGTTGCGCTTGCCCGGCGGGCGCGCCATGACCGCCACGCCGGCGGTCAGTGGATCGTCGCCCACCAGCTCGAGATAGGCGTGACCGCCGCCGAACAGCCGCGGAAACTTCTCCTGCAGGCCGCTGTTGATGCGATTGAAGGTGTCCTCGAAGCGCCCGCGGGTCTCCCGATCCATCTTGTGCATCGCCTGCTCGAGGGTGCTAAGCGCATCACTGACGTCGGTGAACTGCCGGTCCAGGTACTGCTTGCGCTCGCTCTGCTCGGTCAGCTCGTCGATCGCGGCCAGATTCACCTGACCGAGGCGCTCCAGATCGCCGCGCAGCTCGAGCAGCCGCCCTTCCCACGCGTCGATGCCGGCCTCGGCCGCCAGATTCTGCAGCACCGCGGGCAATTCCAGCGTCGTGGCCGCGAACTGCTCCAGCAGCGACTCGCGTCGCAGGCGTGATTCCTGGGCCGCCAGTCGCGCCTGTTCCATCGCTTCGCGCGCACTGCCGACACGCTGTTCGGCCGACACCCGGCGCTGCTCGAGCGCGCGCAGCTCGGCGTCACTGTCCTCGAGCCCGCGGCGCGCGCTGGCGAGCTCGGTCTCCAGCTCCAGCCGTCGCGCCAGTTGGTCCTGCAGACGCAGCTGCAGTTCGTCCACCGGTGCATCCCCGTCCGCCAGCGTGCGTTGCAGGCCGTCGACCTGGCCCTGCAGCGCGCTGCGCTGATCGACCAGCCGCGTCAGCGCGCCGTCCATCGAGCCTTCAGCCGAGCGTCGGCTCTCCAGCTGCACCAGGCCGTCGTGCAGTTCCTGTTGCGCGCCCTGGGCGTGCTCGCGCGCGCCAGTGCTGCGCTCGCGCCGCTGCTCGCGCTCCCCTTCCAGCTCGCGTCGCTGCTCATCCAGCCGTGCCAGCGAGGCGCTGGCCTCGGCATGCGCGGCACGTGCACGCGCCAGACTGTCGTGGGCGCGGCTCGTATCCAGAGCGACCTCGGCCAGTTCGGCCTCGATGCGGCCGCGGCGCAACCCGGCCTCATCGAGCCGCGCCTTGCCAGCCTCGAGTTGACCTCGCAGCTCGGCATGATCACGGTGCGCACTCTGAATGCGCGTCTGGATGGCATCGCGCTGCTGTTCCGCAGTCGCCGCCTGGGCGCGCAGCGCCACGATCTCGGCCTCGAGCCGCTGCACGCGCGCATCCGCCGCCGCACTGGCATCGCGCAAACCATTCAGGCGCTGCTTGCGCTCCAGTACGCCGGCGTGCAGGTCACCGCCGCGATTGACCCGCAGCCAATCGCGTCCGACCCACTCTCCATCCCGCGTGATCAGCGATTCGCCAGTCGCCAACTTGGTTCGTTGCCGCAATGCCGCGGCCAGCGACGCCGCGGTGCCTACCCCTTCCAGTAGCGCACGCACCGCTTGCGGCCCGTGCACCTGCGCGGCCAGCGTGCCGGCGCGTGCCGCAGCGGCGGCCTTATCGGGCACATCCGACCCCGCAGTGCGTTCGAAGAACGTCACGCTGCCGGCCTCCAGTCCACCGAGCGCGGACTCGAGCGACTCGAGCGCCGGTACCCCGACCGCCTCGAGATAGTCACCGAGCACCGTCTCGACCGCGCGCTCCCAGCCGGAGTTCACGTCGAGCGCCTCGGCCAGGCGCGAGTGCGCGGCGGCACCGGGCAGCCCGGCCAGCCAGGCGCTGGCGCGCGAATTTTTCGCCTGCAGCGCCGCGGTCTGCAGCGCCTCGATCGACATCAGCTCGGCGCGCCCCTGCTCACGCAATTGGCGCTGCTGCTCCAGCGCTCGCTCGGCACTTTCTTGCGCAGCACGCGCTTTCTGGATCTGCGCCAGCGCCCCTTCCAGCTCCGCGGTGAGCGCGCCGGCCGCGGCGCGCGCTGCCGCCTCACGCTCGATCAGTCCGGCGATCGGCGACTCGGCCTGCTGCGAGCCGAGCGCCTCGAGTTCCAGGCTCAAGCGATCGGTCTGCGCCTGCAGCCGGAAGCGCTGGCTGTCGAGCTGCTCGATGCGGGCCGCCTCCACCTGGGCGCTCTGGCCGGCACTGCCCAGGGCGCGATTGAACTCTTCCCAGCGCTGGTGCCAGTCCGCCAGCTGCGCCTCGGCCGCGGTCAAGGCGGCCGCCGCCGCGTCGCTGTGGTCGCGCCGCATTTCCACCAGCGGCGACAGTTGGGCGATCTCGGTCCGCAACAACAGCAGCTGCTCCTCGTCGCACAGGATCTGCTGCGCCACCGCCGCCAGGTTGGTCTGCACCTGCGCCAGATCGGTGCGGGCGCGCTCGCGCAGCTCGCGCGTGTAGCGGATGTTCTCCTCGGTGCGGGTCACCTCGGCACCCAGCTCGTAGTAGCGCCCCTGCACCCGGCTGGCGGCCTCCGACTGGTCGGCGTGAAACTCGCGCTGCCGCTCGATCGCTGCCTCGGCCGAGCGTTGATCAGCGAGCGCCTGCTGCATGTCCAATTCGCACTGCCGCATGGCGCCGCTGTGCACCACTGCACCGCTGTCCAGCTCGCGCAGCCGCAATGCCAGCAGCTCGGCGGTCAGCATGCGCTCCTGCGCCTTGAAGTCCTGGTAGCGGCGCGCGGTGTTGGCCTGGCGCTGCAGGTGCCGGATCTGTTTGTCGATCTCATCGCGCAGGTCCTGCAGCCGCGCCAGGTTCTCGCGCGTATCGGCCATGCGCATCTCGGTCTCGCGCCGGCGCTCTTTATAGAGCGACACCCCGGCGGCCTCCTCGACGAACAGCCGCATATCATCGGTACGCGCCTCGATCACGCGCGAGATCATGCCCTGCTCGATGATCGCGTAGCTGCGCGAGCCCAGACCGGTCCCCAGAAACAGCTGAGTAATGTCCTTGCGCCGGCAGCGCCCGCCATTGATGAAATAGGACGAGGTGCCGTCGCGCGACACCGTGCGCTTGAGCGAGATCTCGTTGTAGCTGGCGTAAGGGCCGCCGATCTTGCCGTCGCTGTTGTCGAATACCAGCTCGACCGCGGCGGCGCCGACCGGTTTGCGGGCACTCGAGCCGTTGAACACCACGTCGCTCATCGAGTCGCCGCGCAGGTGGCGTGCCGACAGCTCGCCCATGACCCAGCGCACCGCATCGATGATGTTGGATTTACCGCAGCCGTTGGGCCCGACCACCCCGATCAGGTTGCCGGGCAGATGTATCGAGGTCGGGTCGACGAAGGACTTGAATCCTGCGAGCCTGACCTTGTTTAGCCGCATTACCGACCGATCCTCACAAGCTGGCGCGGCGCTAGTGTAGATTATCCGCGCGCCGCTTTCGATGCAGATTATTCACCCCGATGCCGACCCAGCCCGCGACCGCGATCGATACCTTCCCGAATCCGCAGCCGGGCCACGACTACACTATCCGCATGGTGGTGCCGGAGTTCACCTGTCTGTGTCCGAAGACAGGCCAGCCCGACTTCGCCACGCTGGAACTGGAGTACGTTCCCGACCGTCTGTGCATCGAACTCAAGGCGTTCAAGCTGTATCTGTGGTCGTTTCGCGATCGCGGCGCGTTTCATGAAGCCGTGACCAACGAGATCATTGAGCATCTGGCGCGCACCATCGTCCCGCGCTTCATGCGGCTGAGCGCGCGCTTCAATGTGCGCGGCGGCATTCTCACTAGCGTGATCGCCGAACGACGCTCGCCGCAGTGGCGAGCCTCCGAGCCCGTCAAGCTGCCCGGATCGGCCTAAAGGGCTGGCCCCACTACGATTTTTCCGGGCTGTACAGCCTGCCACGCGTCGGTATAATCCCGCGTCCTTCGAGGGCCGTGATGACAGGAGCGAGGCGATGGCCGGCAAAAAGTCCGGATCCCGTGGCAGCAAAGTGAAGAAAGCCTCCAGTGCAAAGGCTGCGCCGCGTCGTGCAGCACCCGGTCGGGTAGCCGCCGGCCGCAGCGCCTCCGCCCGCCCCGATCCTCGCAAGAGCGCGCCGAGTGCGCGCCGAAGTGCGCCGGCCAGCATTGCCGCACACAAGCTCGAAACCAAGCCGAGCAGGAAATCCGACAGCGAAGTCGAACGCCCCGCCCCACCGCGCGCAATGCCGATCGGGCCGCCGGCCGGCGAGCGCGGCGGGCTGACCGGTTCGGTCACCGCGCGCACGCGCCTGCTGCGCAGCGCCGCGGAGGCCGATGGCGAGGGCGAAGCCGCCGACCCCAGCAGCCTTCTAGCCGGGCCGCGCAACGTCAAGCCGTACGTCGCCAAGCGCGGCGAGCAATACATGAGCAAGCAGCAGCTGGCGCACTTCCAGCTGATTCTGCTGAGCTGGAAGCGCGACCTGATGGTGGAAGTCGACCGCACCGTGTCGCACATGAAGGATGAGGCCGCGAATTTTCCGGATCCCAACGACCGCGCCACGCAGGAAGAGGAGTTCAGCCTGGAACTGCGCACCCGCGATCGCGAACGCAAGCTGATCCGCAAGATCGATGAAGCCCTGAAGCGCATCGAGGACGGCACCTACGGCTACTGCCTGGAAACCGGTGAGGAAATCGGCATCAAGCGCCTCGAGGCACGGCCGGTAGCGACGCTGTCGATCGAGGCCCAGGAGCGCCGCGAGCGCCGCGAGCGGCAGTACGGGGATCGCGACGACCGCTACCGCTGAGGCACTGGCCGACCCTAACCCGTAGTTGCCGGGATTTTCACTTAATTCGACGCGCCCGTCAGCGGAATAGGGTTCCGCGACGGCTTGTACTATGGTATCTGTTGATGCAGGGTTGTAAGGGTCTCGGGTGCATGGAAACACGAGGGCCCCGCTATGAGCGAATTGCGCGTCATCAAGAAATACCCCAACCGTCGGCTCTACGACACGGTCGAGAGTCGCTACATCACCCTGGATGACGTGCGGCGGCTGGTCCTGAACCGCGTCGAGTTCTGTGTCATCGACAAGCGCAGCCAGCAGGACATCACCCGTCCGGTGCTGCTGCAGGTGATCTCCGACCAGGAGCAGCGTAACGGCACCATTCTGAGCCAGAACTTTCTGGCCGAGCTGGTGCGCAGCCACGACGCCGGTCTGGAAGGCGTGCTCTCGAGCTTCCTCGAACAGAGCCTGCGGATGTTTCTGAGCGAGAGCCCGCCAAGTGGGGACTCCGCCGCGGCCGCCAGCCAGCTGGCGCATCAGAGTTACAAGCGCTGGCACAACGCCCAGGAAGAAATCTTTCAGACGCTGATGAAGGCTGCCAGCGCGGCCTGATCGTCGCGCGCTGCGCCTTAGCCTTAGGCCGCGTCCACGTTGCGCATCGACAGGCGGATGCGCCCCTGGCGGTCCACTTCCAGCACCTTGACCCGGATCTGATCGCCTTCCTTGAGCTTGTCCGATACGCGCTCGACGCGCTCATCGGAAATCTGCGAGATATGCACCAAACCGTCGCGGCCCGGCAGGATGCTGACGAAGGCGCCGAAATCCATCAGCTTGACGACCTTGCCCTCGTAGATGCGGCCAACCTCGACGTCCGCCGTGATCAGCTCGATACGTCGCTGTGCCTCGTGGCCCGCGGCGGCATGCACCGAGGCGATCTTCACCGTGCCGTCGTTCTCGATGTCGATGGTGGTGCCGGTTTCCTCGGTGATCTGGCGGATCACTGCGCCGCCCTTGCCGATGACGTCGCGGATCTTCTCCGGATCGATCTTCAGCGTGATGATCGAGGGCGCCCACTCGGACATCTTGGCGCGCGGCTCGCGGATCACCTTGTTCATCTCATCGAGGATGTGGAGGCGGCCGGTGCGCGCCTGTGACAGCGCCACGCGCATGATCTCCGGAGTGATGCCCTCGACCTTGATGTCCATCTGCAGCGCAGTCACGCCATCGCGCGTCCCGGCCACCTTGAAATCCATATCGCCCAGGTGATCTTCGTCACCGAGGATGTCGGTCAGCACCTGGAAGCGCTGGCCTTCCAGCACCAGGCCCATCGCCACGCCGGCGACCGGCGCCTTGACCGGCACCCCGGCATCCATCAGCGACAGGCTGGTGCCGCACACGCTGGCCATCGAGCTCGAGCCATTGGACTCGAGAATCTCCGACACCACGCGTATGACGTACGGGAAGGTACCCATGTCCGGCATCACCGCGTGCACTCCGCGGCGCGCGAGGTTGCCGTGGCCGATCTCGCGCCGTTTTGGCGAACCCATCATGCCGGTCTCGCCGACCGAGAACGGCGGGAAGTTGTAATGCAGCATGAACGGCTCGCGCCGCTCGCCCTCGAGCGCATCGATGATCTGCGCGTCGCGGGTGGTGCCGAGCGTGGTGGTGACCAACGCCTGAGTCTCGCCGCGCGTGAACAGCGCCGAGCCGTGAGTGCGCGCCAGTAAGCCGACCTTGACCGTGATCGGCCGCACGGTCTGCGTGTTGCGACCGTCAATGCGCGGCTCGCCGGCCAGGATGCGCTCGCGCACGATCGTGCTCTCGAGCTTGAACACCTCTTTGCCGACCGCGTCCGCAGTCCATTTCGCGGCCGCATCCGCGGTCAGCGCCTCGACCGCGTCCTTCTTGATCTCCGCCAGGCGAACGGTGCGCTGCTGCTTCTCAGTAATGCGATAGGCATCCGACAGCGAGCCCTTGGCGCGCGCGGCCACCGCCTGTGTCAGCGCGCCCTCGCCGACCGGTGGCTTCCAATCCCAGCGCGGCTTGCCGGCCTCGGCGGCCAGCTCGCGGATGGCCTTGATCGCCACCTGCATCTGCTCGTGGCCGAACACCACGGCGCCGAGCATGACGTCCTCGCTGAGCACCGCGGCCTCGGACTCGACCATCAGCACCGCCGGGGCGGTGCCGGCCACGACCAGCTCGAGCTGCGAATCGGCCTGATCGGTGCGCGTGGGGTTGAGCAGATACTTGCCGTCGCGATAACCCACGCGCGCCGCGCCGATCGGGCCGTTGAACGGCACGCCGGCGATGGCCAGGGCCGCCGAGGCGCCGAGCAGCGCCGGAATGTCAGCGTCGACGTCGGGGTTGAGCGAGACCACGGTGGCCACGACCTGCACCTCGTTGGCGAACCCGTCGGGGAACAGCGGCCGGATCGGGCGATCGATCAGGCGCGAGGTCAGCGTCTCGCGCTCGGTCGGCCGGCCTTCGCGCTTGAAGAATCCCCCGGGGATACGCCCTGCGGCGTAGGTCTTCTCCACGTAGTTGACCGTCAACGGGAAGAAATCGCGTCCCGGTATCACGCTCCTGCGAGCGCAGGCGGTGACCAGCACCACCGTCTCGCCCATGGTCGCCAACACGGCGCCATCGGCCTGACGGGCGAGCTCGCCGGTCTCCAGGGTGAGCGAATGCGGGCCGTAGGGAAAAGTCTTCTTGCAGACAGTCACGCGTCTATCCTCGGGAACTTAAGTTTTGCGGGTCATTATGAATGAAGAGGCCGCGCTGCTTGGGCATGGCGCGGCCTTTCGGGGTGTTCAGCGGCGAAGACCCAGGCGTTCGACGACTTCCTGGTACTTGGCCTGATCGGTCGACTTGAGGTAGTCCAGCAGCTTGCGTCGTTGATTGACCAGCTTGACCAGGCCGCGACGCGACGAATGGTCGCGCTTGTGGGTGCTGAAGTGTCCGCCCAGACCATTGATGCGCTCCGATAGCAGCGCGATTTGGACTTCGGGGGAACCGGTATCTTTAGGTCCGCGGCGATATTGCGCCACGACTCCGCTTTTCTGGTCGCTGGACAAAGCCATGGAATACAAAACCTCGATGCGAACTTGAGCAAAGCTACTGTTTTGAAGGCCGCGCATTCTAACCGCAGACCCTGCATGTCTCAAGCTGAAACAGGGAGTTACCGGGGCTCTGCAATCGTTTACGCGGGCATACCGGGCGCTTGGCGCGCACTGCTGAATAGCCGCCGCACCCGCAGTGTCGCACCGCTGTCGCTTTGTCCCAGGCCGACGAATCGATTGCCCGCATCGTACAGCCGCCACAATGCCGCGCGCGTGACCACACCCTCCACCGCTTGTCCGTGCACCAGCGCCGCCAGCGCCACGGCTGTCAACTGCAGCGCCGGCAGGTGCGACAGCGCCCGGTCGGCGCTCAGCAGCGGCCAGTGTCGCACCTCGCCCGCCGCCTCGAGTTGCTCCAGGGTGTGCATGGATTGGTCGCAGAACGGCTCGACGTATTCGCGCCGCAGACTATAGAGACGCCCGCAGCTGCCCAGCGAGCGCGCCAAATCCTCGCCGAGTACACGCACATAGGTACCTTTGGAGCACAATACCCGCAGCTCCAGGCGATCGGCGTGCAGCTCCAGCAGTTCGAGGCGCTCGATCGTGATCGCGCGGGCCGCGCGCTCGACGCTCTGGCCGCGCCGCGCCAGCCGGTATAGCGGTTCGCCGGATTGCTTGAGCGCTGAATACATCGGCGGCACCTGCTGCTGCTCGCCCTGCAGCTGCTCGAGCTGGGCTGCGACTGTCGCGCGTGTCAGCGCCGGCACCGCGCCGCGCTCGATCACGCGCCCTTCGGCATCGCCCGTATCGGTGCGCTCGCCAAGCTGCAAGCCGAAGCGGTAGCACTTGCGCTGCGACAGCATCTCGCCGGCAAGCTTGGTGGCCTCCCCCAGACAGATCGGCAGCATGCCAGTGGCCAGCGGGTCCAGGCTGCCGGTGTGTCCGGCCTTGAGTCCGCCGGCGAGCGCTCGCACGCGCTGCAGGGCGGCGTTCGAGGACAGTCCGAGCGGCTTGTCGAGTAGCAGTACGCTGGCCGGCGCCGTGTTCAAGAGTCCTCGCCGCTGTCGCGGGCGCGATCGGAGCGCAGCGCGCCGTCGATCAGCTGCGTGAGCCGCCGCGCGCTCTCGATCGCGGTATCGAGCTGGAATTCCAGCCGCGGCGCATGTCGCAGCTTGAGTTCGCGCGCCAGCTCGCCGCGCAGGAACCCGGCCGCACTGCGCAGGCCCGCGAGCAGCTCATCGCCCGAATGCGCGCCGGCGAACGGCAGCACGTGAATGCGCGCGCCGCTCAGGTCGGGTGAGAGAATCACTGCGGTCACCGTGACATTGCCGACGCGCGGATCCTTGACGCCACGGCGAAGCAGCGCCGCAAGCGAGCGCTGCATCTGCGCGGCGATCCGCTCGGTCCTCGGCGAGCTCTTGTTCACTGGATCGTGCGCGACACCTCGACGCGCGAATAGCACTCGATCTGGTCATCGACCCGCACGTCCTGGTAGTTGCGCACGCCGATGCCGCACTCGGTGCCGGCGCGCACCTCGTTGACATCGTCCTTGAAGCGCCGCAGCGACTCGAGCGCGCCCTCGAAGATCACCACGTTGTCGCGCAGCACCCGGATCGGGTTATTGCGGCGCACCGCGCCTTCGGTCACAAGGCACCCGGCGACCACGCCGAACTTGCTCGAGCGAAACACCTCGCGCACCTGCGCGATGCCGACGATCTGCTCCTTGATCTCCGGCGCCAACAGGCCGCTCATCTTCTGCTTCACATCGTCGATGGCTTCATAAATGATGCTGTAGTAACGCACCTCGACACCGGTCTCCTTCATGGCCTCGCGCGCGGCCGAGTCGGCCCGCACGTTGAAGCCGATCACGAACGCCTTGGATGCCGCCGCCAGCTGGATGTCCGAGGCGGTGATGCCACCGACTCCGCTGGCGATCACTCGCACCTGCACCTCATCGGTCGACAGCTTGATCAGTGCATCGCGCAGCGCCTCGGCGCTGCCCTGCACGTCGGTCTTGATGAGCACCGCAATGACGCCCGCCTTGGCCTCGCCCATGGAGGAGAACACGTCCTCGGCGCGAGTGGCCGCGCGCGCCAGCTTGACATCGCGGAACTTGCCTTGCCGGTACAACGCGACTTCACGTGCCTTGCGCTCGTTCTCGACCACCAGCAGTTCATCGCCGGAGTTCGGCGCACCTGACAGCCCCAGTACCACCGCCGGGGTGGAAGGCGGGGCGTCGGTGATCGCCTGTCCGGCCTCATCGAACAACGCGCGCACCCGCCCGAACTCGCTGCCGGCGAGAATCGCATCGCCGGTCTTGAGCGTGCCGCGCTTGATCAGCACCGTGACCACCGCGCCGCGGCCCTTCTCCATGCTCGATTCGATCACCACTCCGGCCGCCGGGCCAGTGCGCGGTGCCTTGAGTTCGAGCACCTCGGCCTGCAACAGGATCGCCTCCAGCAGCTGATCGATGCCCTCGCCGGTGCGCGCCGAGACGTTGCGAAACATGTTCTGCCCGCCCCATTCCTCGGCAATCACTTCCTGCTTGGCCAATTCGGTGCGCACCCGCTCGGGGTCGGCATCCGGCTTGTCGATCTTGTTGACCGCGACCACGATCGGCACCCCGGCCTCCTTGGCGTGCTGGATGGCCTCGATGGTCTGCGGCATTACCCCGTCGTCGGCCGCGACCACCAGCACCACCACGTCGGTGGCCTTGGCGCCGCGTGCCCGCATCGCAGTGAAGGCCGCGTGACCGGGAGTGTCCAGAAAGGTGATCGAGCCGCGCGGGGTCTCGACGTGATAGGCACCGATGTGCTGAGTAATGCCCCCGGCCTCGCCGGCTGCCACCTTGGTGCGCCGCATGTAATCGAGCAGCGAGGTCTTGCCGTGATCGACGTGTCCCATGACCGTGACCACCGGGGCGCGCAGCTCGAGCTGCTCGGCCGGACCTTCCTCACCCTGCAGGCCTTCCTCGATCTGGTTCTCGCGTACCAGCTTGGCGGTGTGGCCCAGCTCCTCGACCACGATCACCGCGGTGTCGCGTTCGATCGGCTGATTGATCGTCGCCATGACGCCCAGATTCATCAGGATCTTGATCACCTCGGTGGCCTTGACCGCCATCCGCTGCGCCAGCTCTGCCACGGTGATGGTCTCGCCCAGCGCCACTTCGCGCTTGACCGGAGCGGTGGGCATTTCGAAGGCGTGCTTGGCCTCGCCCGGACCTGCCGGGACCGTGCTACGCGCCTTCAGGCGCTTCTTCTTCTTATGGCGCGCACTGACATCGCCGGCGATATGCAGCTCTTCACGCCCGTAGCGAGTGCGCTGCTTCTCCTCCGACTCCTGGCGCGCGGCCGGTGAATGCGGATGCGCCGGCGCGTGGGCTTCACGTCCGGGCTCGGCCGGGCGCCGCGCCCGCTCGCGCTCGGCTTCCTCGGTCGAGCGCTGCTCGGCGGCACGTCGCGCTTCCTCGAGGGCGCGCTTGCGGGTGTCTTCCTCGATCCGGCGGCGGTTCTCGGTCTCGAGCCGCTCGCGCTCGCGCCGCTCGGTCTCGGCCTTCTCACTCAGTGCGCGCTGCGCCTCCTCGGCCTCGCGTCGCTGCGCATCGAGCTGTTCCTGCTGGGCGCGCGCCTGCCCCTCCAGTACGTCGCGTTTTATATAAGTGCGTTTGCGCCGCACTTCCACGTTGACGGTGCGGGCCCGGCCCTGGTTGCTGGCCAGCTTCAACTCGCTCTGGGTCTTGCGCTTGAGGGTGATACGGCTGGGGGAGGAGCCCTCCGAGCCGTGGCCATGGCTGCGGCGCAGGTGCGTCAGCAGCTCGAGCTTGGCCTCCTCGCTGATCATGTCCTCCGGGCTACTGACCGTGATGCCGGCCTGATCGAGCTGCGCGATCAGACGGTCCACCGGGACCTTCAGCACGTCAGCAAACTGCGCAATGGTTACTTCAGCCATGTGTCCTCACACCAACCGCATCAGTGCTGCGCCTCGAACCAGTGCGCGCGCGCCTTCATGATCAGGCTGCCGGCCTCGTCGCTCGACAGACCCTCGATATCGGAAATATCGTCGATTGCCTGCTCGGCCAGTTCATCGCGCGTGCGCACACCGCGCCGCGCCAGCGCCAGCGCCAGGTCCGGCCGCATGCCCTCGAGCGTCAGCAGATCCTCGGCCGGCATCGACTGATCGAGCGACTCCTCGCTCACGATGGCCTGCGTCAGCAGCACGTCGCGGGCGCGGTTGCGCAGCTCCTTGACGATGCCCTCGTCGAACTCCTCGATCGCGGCCAGCTCGGCGGCCGGGACGTAGGCCACCTCCTCGACCGTGGAGAAGCCCTCCTGCACCAGGATGTTGGCGACGTTCTCATCCACGTCCAGCTGCTTCATGAAGGTGTCGACCAGCGCGCGCGCCTCGGTCTCGCTCTTGGCCTCAGCGTCCGACTCGGTCATCACATTCAGCTCCCAGCCGGTGAGCTGGCTGGCCAGGCGGATGTTCTGGCCGCCGCGGCCGATTGCCTGCGACAGCTTGTCTTCGGCCACCGCGATATCCATGCTGTGCGATTCCTCGTCGACCACGATCGATTGCACCTCGGCCGGGGACATCGCGTTGATCACGAACTGCGCCGGATTATCATCGTGCGGGATGATGTCGACGCGCTCGCCGGCAATCTCGTTCGACACCGCCTGCACGCGCGAGCCGCGCATGCCGACACAGGCGCCGACCGGATCGATGCGCGGGTCCTGGCTGCGCACCGCGATCTTGGCGCGGATGCCCGGATCGCGCGCCGCGCCCAGGATATGGATCAGGCCCTGACCGACCTCCGGGACCTCGAGCTTGAACAGCTCCATCAGGAACTCGGGCGCATTGCGTGTCAGGAACAGCTGCGGGCCGCGCGGCTCGGCGCGCACCTCGCGCAGGTATGCCTTGACGCGATCCTGCGGCTTGAGCTGCTCGCGTGGAATCATGTCGCTGCGCTGCACGAAGCCCTCGGCGTTGCCGCCCAGATCGACGTAGATGCCGTTGCGGTCGATGCGCTTGACCACGCCGCTAACCAGCGTATTGACCCGGTCCTTGTAGGCCTCGACCACCTGGGCGCGCTCGGCTTCGCGCACCTTCTGCACGATCACCTGCTTGGCCTGCTGCGCGGCGATGCGGCCGAAGGCCACCGACTCCATGGGCTGCTCCACGTAGCCGCCCGGCTCGGCATCCGGGCTGACATCGCGTCCGTCCTCCAGCCGCAGCTCGGCCGAGGGGTTCTCGAGCTCCTTGGAGTCATCGGCGAACACCTTCCAGCGCCGGAAGGTCTCGTAGTCACCGGTCTTGCGGTTGATGGCCACGCGCGCGTCCCAATCCTCGCCGTGCTTCTTGCGGGTAGCCGACGCCAGCGCCGCTTCCAGCGCCTCGAAGATGATCTCCTTGTCGACGCCCTTCTCGTTTGAGACGGCATCAACGACCATCAGAATCTCTTTGTTCATCACCACCACTCCTGCGCCACTCAAGGCCACAGCGGCGCCAGCCGCGCGCGCCCGATATCGGCAAACGGCACCGACACCATGGCGCCATCCACATTCAATTCAATCCCTTCCGCGCTGAGCGCCTGCAGCCGCCCGGTATAGCGCCGTCGCCCCTCGCGCGGCTGCAGCAGCTCCAACCGCACTCGCTCACCGACGAAGCGCTGAAAATGCTCCGGCGTACGCAACACCCGATCCAGCCCAGGCGAAGACACCTCGAGCGTGTAGCGCGTAGGAACCGGATCCTCGACGTCCAGCAACGCCGACACCTCGCGACTCACCCGCTCGCAGTCGTCGATCCCTACACCCTCGCGCCGATCGATGAAGACACGCAGCAGCGAGTGCGCTCGACCCGGGGCGTACTCCAGGTCGACCAGCTCGTAGCCGAGCTGCAGCAGCAACGGCTCGGTCAGCGCAATCAGCTTGTCGCGCAGAGGCATCGCCATCGCTTTCAGGCCCGATCCCGCGAACACGGCCGCAAAAAAATAAAAGCCCCATGTGGGGCTTTAACAATCAAGCACTTGGCCGCAGTTCCTGCGGCTTTACAGCACATCGGCGCAAGCGCCCATGGCCGTCCACCGGCGGCGGCGATTCTAGTGCTTCAGGGCAAGCAAATTCAACCTTCCGGACTGGGATCCCGGGTGGAGCGTGCGGCCCCGTCGCGCGCCGACGCCCGGCGCGCCGAGGCCCGCAGGGCCGCTGCCAGCTCCTCGAACGCGCCCGACTTGACCACCACCGCGTCGGCCCCGGCCTGCAGGCAGTGCTCGGACAGCACCTCGTTCTTGTGTCCGGTGAATACCACGATCGCAGCCGCCGGCCGCTGCTGCCGCAGCTTCGGAATCAACGGTAAGCTCGAACCGTCATCGAGCGACAAATCAATGATGAATGCATTGGGCGAATGTTCGGCAATCGCGGCCAGGATGTCGCGCGAGGACGCCGCGATGGCCACGCACTGCATGTCGGGCTCGGCGTCCAGCAGCAGGCGCAGCGTGCCGGCCAGGTCGGGGTTGTTCTCCCCGATGACAATGCGCAGCGAATCGGCTGCTGGTTCTATCATCTTGGCGGCAGCGCTCCGCAGGTAAGTGGCGTGGTAAACATGATGAGCCCCGAGGCAGTTGCTGTAAATCTTGCGCGCCGCGGCGGCTGGCCGGGTAGTTTATCGGTGCTCACCCTGCTGGCTACCGGTGTGGCCGGCTGCGCCCACATCCCGCAGGTGCCCGAACCGGTGGCGACCAGCACGGCCGCAGAGATTCAGGTGCAAGGCGCGCGCGGTGCGCTGTCGCCGCGCTCCACGGCCGCGGTGCTCAAGCGGTTGGCCGCCCAGGCACCGGACACCGGCGCGCTGCAGCGCCACCTGGTCATCGAGCAGAGCATCGCCGGCAGTCCTCTGTATACCGGCAATCACATCACGGTGCTGCGCGACGGGCCGGCCACCTTCGCCGCCACGTTCGGCGCCATGCGTCAGGCCCGGCACTATCTGTACCTGGAGTATTACATCTTCGAAGAGGTCAGCTGCGATGGCGAGCAACTCTCGGACCTGCTGATCGCGCGCCACCAGCAGGGCGTCCAGATCGACGTGATGTACGACGGCATCGGCTCGATGAGCACGCCGGCGGCACTGTTCGAGCGGCTGCGATCGGCCGGCATCCGCGTGCGCGAGTTCAATCCGATCCGCAGCTCACCGCTGTCGATCAACGATCGCGATCATCGCAAGATCCTGATCGCGGACGGGCAGCAGGCCCTCATCGGCGGAGTCAATCTGAGCCGCGACTACGAGCGTGGCAGTGGCTCGGGACCATCAGACTCCGATGCCGATGAATCGCGCGCGGCCAAACCCGCGGCGGCCCAGGAGCCCTGGCACGATGTCGATCTGCAGATCGACGGGCCAGCGGTGAGCGAGCTCAAGCATCTGTTCGAGCAGCACTGGCTGAGCCAGGGCGGTGAACGTGAGGAGCTGGCCGCCGATGACGGCACGCCCGGGGCGCGCGGCGATGAGGTGGTGCGCATCCTCGGCAGCATTGGCGGGCAGCTCACCCCGCATTACTACGCGACCTTGATCTCGGCGATCCGCAGCGCCGCGACCCACGTCTGGGTGACCGCGTCCTATTTCGTGCCGACCCATCAGGAGCACCGGGCGCTCAAGCGCGCCGCCCGCGCTGGCGTGGATGTGCGCCTGTTGCTGCCCTCGCACAGTGATTCGGCGCCGGCGCTGGCCGCCCAGCAGTCGCACTATGCGGATCTGCTGGCATCCGGGGTCAAGATCTACGAGCGCGACGACGGCATCCTGCACTCCAAGACCGTGGTCGTGGATGGCGTATGGTCGATCGTCGGTTCATCAAACTTCGATCATCGCAGCGTGCTGTTCAACGACGAAGTCGATGCGGTGGTGATCAGCGGCACCACCGGTACCCAGCTGGAGCAATACTTTCAGCAGGATCTGCAGCACGCCACCGCCATCGACCGCGAGCAATGGCAGCACCGGGCGTTCACGCGCAAGCTGCGCGAACGCTTCTGGCGGCTGTGGGAGCAGTGGCTCTAAGCGCCCTTGCTGAGCGCGCTGGCCGGCGTCTTCGGCGCCGGTACCAGCACATCGAAGCTCAGGCTGTAGCGCGAGCCGCTTTCCTGGTGCGGCACGCAGGTGATCTGGTACTGCACATTGCGGGCGTCGAACAGCGGCAGCAGATTGTCATGAAACTGTTCGATCAGCTCGCAGTCCCCGGTTTGCAGCTCGAACGGATGGCGCGGCGAGAACTCCACGTGGCGCCAGGTACCGGCCACGTCGGTGTCAGACGAAGCCGCGGCGTTCGACGATTTGAGCGTCGAGAATTTCAACCGGGCCTCGGCCAGCCGGTCGGGAGCGCCAAAACCGCGCGAGCACAGCGGGATCGCCTTGGAATCCGGGCCGGCCCCGGACAGGTGCAACAGCAGCGTCAGCTTGTCGGCCAGGCCGTCGCAGGAATAGGTTGAGGTGAAGCCCATGTAATGAAACTGATAGTCATGCGACTGCCAGCTGCCCTGGGTGGTGTCAGCCCCAGTGGTGACATCGGCCGACGCTGTCACCGCACCGCTGCCCAGCAGGCAGGCCACGACCGAGAGCACTCCAGAACGCATCGCCATGTAACACCTCGCACGCTGCCGCGCCGGCAGCTTCCGCAACTATCGATATAACGTCGCACCGGATCCTTCCGCTGACACCCGGCCCACCGGCTGGCTGCGGCGGCGGCTCAAGTCACCCACAGCAGCGCTTGAGGCCGGCCGCAAGGTCCGAGCGCAGATCCTCCAGCGCCTCAATCCCGACCGACAGGCGCAGCAGTCCATCCGTGAGTCCCGCCGCGCGGCGCGCCGGTTCATTCATGGCCGCATGCGTCATCGAGGCCGGGTGCGCTATCAGGCTCTCGACGCCGCCAAGGGATTCGGCCAGCGAGAAATATTTCAGCCCCGCAACGAAGGCCTTGACCGCCGGGATTCCCCCGGCCAGCTCGAAGGTGACAATGGCGCCGAAGCCGCTCTGCTGGCGCTGCGCGATCTCATGGCCTGGATGGGTCGACAGCCCCGGGTAGAACACCTTGGCGATCGATTGCTGACCGGTCAGCCAGCGCGCCAGTTCCATCGCATTGCGCCCATGAACCTCGAGCCGCGCCTGCAGGGTGCGCAGACCACGCAGCGTCAGGTAACTGTCGAATGCCGAACCGGTCAATCCTAGGCAATTGGCCCACCAGCACAGCTGATCGTTCAGCTCCTTGCGGGCGGCGATCACCGCGCCGCCGACCACGTCGCTGTGTCCATTGATGTACTTGGTGGTCGAATGCACTACCACGTCGGCACCCAGGCTCAACGGTTGCTGCCATGCGGGCGACAGAAACGTGTTGTCCACCACCACCAGCGCGCCCGATCCGCGTGCCTGCTGGGCTACCGCCTTGATGTCGGTGAGCCGCAGCAGCGGATTGCTCGGCGTCTCGATCCACAGCATGCCCGCGGGCTTGGCCAGTGCGGCGGCGAGCGCCGCCGGCTCGGCGAAATTGACGAACTCGACCTGCAGGTCGCCGCGCCGATGCAACGCGTCGAACAGGCGGTAGGTACCGCCGTAGCAGTCGTGCGGAGCGATCAGGCGCGAGCGCGCCGGCAGCAACTGCAGCGTAAGCGCCACGGCTCCCATGCCGGTACCCGTGATCACCGCGCCCACACCGCCTTCCAGGTCGGCCAAGGCCGTCCCCAGCAGATCGCGCGTCGGGTTGCCCGAGCGCGAGTAATCGTAGGCGCGCTTGTCACCATAGCCGCGAAACGCGTAGGTCGCGCTCAGATGAATCGGCGGTACCACCGCCCCGGTCACATCATCGCTCTCCAGCCCCGCGCGCACCGCGCGTGTGATCGCATCGGCAGGCTCAGTCACTGCAATGGTCTCCGTGCAGGGCTTTAAACACCGGTCGCAGCGCGCCGGCCTCCTTGAGAAAGGCGTCGTGTCCGTACACCGAGGACAGTTCGTGCAGGCGCGCGTGCGGCAGGCGTTGCGCCAGCGAGCGCATGTCGGCGATCGGCACCAGCTGATCCTCGCGCACCGCCACCACGGCGGTCGGCGTGCGCACGCTCGCGGCCTGCACCGCGTGCAGATCGATCGACTCGGACAGGCACAGGAAGGATTCGGGACGATACTGCGCGGCGTAGTCTTTGCCGCGAGAGAACAGATAGTCCTCCACCGGGAACAGGAAGCGGCCGTCGCTCTGGCGCGGTGGCGCGGCGAAGCGCTCGGCGAATTCCTGCGGGCTGCGATAGGTCGCCATCGCCAGCGCGCGCGCCAATTCCAGACCGCCGGCGGCCTGACCCGAGGCCAGCGCGAAGCGCACCACGCGTCGCTGCACGCAGCGCCAGGCCGTGGCCATCGGATGCGAACGATCCGCCGCGCTGATCACCAGCAGCCGCTCGACCCGCTCGGGATAGCGTTCGGCAAACGCCAACGCCACCATGCCACCGTAAGACGCCCCGGCAATGGCGCGCAGGCGAGTGATGTGCAGGTGATCGAGCAGTCGGCGCAATGCCTCGGCCTGATCGTAGCTGGACAGACTGGGAAACACGCCGCCGGCGGTCGGACCGGTGGATTCGCCGCTGCCGCCCAGGTAATCGATACCCAGCACGCGTACCCGCGTGCTGTCGAGCACTTGCCCCGGGCCGACGATCTCGTGCCACCAGCCGGTACGCGGCTGTTCGGGATCGAACACGCGCCGATGTGCGGAGATGCCGCCCAGCGCCAGCACCACCGGGGCTGCGCACGCGCCGGCCAGGCGCCAGGCGAGCGCGGGCTGATCCAGGCTGCCGCCATGGTGCAGCGGCAATCGGTTGGGCAATTGAAACACGCCCTGCGTGGCCTCGGCCTCGCCGGCGGTGCGGCCCGCGTCACTCAGATTGGTAGGTTGTGTTGCCAAGCTCAACAAACGCTCCGCAGTGGCAGTAGCCGTACATCGGGTACTCCTGCGGACCGTCCGCCTTCGACAGCGGCGCCGGCTGATGCTGTACGGCGCTCCTCTGTCTGCCCTCATCTATCGGTCGAGGCCCGTGCCCGAACGACCGCAGGAGTTGGCACCATGTCGGCAGATCCGACGGTTGCCCCGGCGTCTAAGGGCCTTTCCCTCAGCCGGTCTCGATGAGTGCGGCTGAGTCTAGAGTCCGCCTAAACGAGGGTCAAGCCACGACCGCGCCGAAGCCTTATCGGCCCCGCGGGCGGGGCCGGTTTGCTTGCGTCCTCCCTTTCATCATGCTAATGTACTAGTGTGTTAATACACTATCTACTCCGTTGACCTACCCGTGAAATCGCACCGACAACTGTCCGCGCGCCAGGAGGTGCTGGCCGAGCGCAATCTGGTCGCGGCCATCGTGACGTTGCGCACCGTGGAGGAATGCCGCGCCTTTTTGCGCGACCTATGCACGCCGGCGGAGCTGCAGGCGATGGCTGATCGCTGGGCGGTGGTCGAGTGCCTGCGCCGCGGCCTGCCCTATCGCGAGGTGCATCGGCAGACCGGCGTCAGCGTCACCACCATCGGTCGCGTGGCGCGCTACCTGGCGCAGGGCAATGGCGGCTACGCGCTGGCCGCCCAGCGCGTCGATGGCACCCCGCATGGATGAGCGCCATGGATAAGGAGGCCCGCATCAAGCTCGCGGTGCAGAAGTCCGGACGGTTGACCGATCCATCAGTAGACCTGCTGGTGCGCTGCGGCCTGAAGCTCGCGCGCGGCAAGGATCAGCTGATGGGCTACGGCGAGAACATGCCGCTCGACCTGCTGTTCGTGCGCGATGACGACATCCCGGACCTGGTGCAGGAGGACGTGTGCGACTTGGGGCTGGTGGGCCTGAACGTGCTGGAGGAAAAGCGGCTGCAGCTGGCCGCGCGCGGCGCGGCGGCGCGCTTCGAGGCGCTGCGTACGCTCGATTTTGGCCGCTGCCGGCTGTCGCTGGCGGTGCCGGTGGAACATGCCTACGCCGGACCCGCCTCGCTGCGCGGCAAGCGCATCGCCACCACCTACCCGTATCTGCTGGGCCGATTTCTGCGTCAGGTCGGGGTTGAGGCGGAGATCGTGACCTTGTCGGGCGCCGTCGAGATCGCCCCGCGCCTGGGACGCGCGGACCTGATCTGCGATCTGGTGTCCACCGGCTCGACGCTGCAGGCCAACCACCTGCGTGAGGTCGAGACCGTGCTCGAGAGCCACGCGGTGCTGATTCGCACGCCGGTGCCGCTGCCGGCCGACAAGAGCGACTGGGTCGAGCGATTGCTGCTGCGGGTCGAGGGCGTGCAGCAGGTGCGCGAGAGCAAATACATCATGCTGCATGCGCCGCGCTCGGCGCTGCCGGCGATCCGCCGGCTGCTGCCCGGCAGCGAGTCGCCGACCATCATTCCGCTCGAGGGCTCGACCGATCGGGTCGCGGTGCACGCGGTGTGCCGCGAGAACGTGTTCTGGGAGACGCTCGAGAGTCTGAAGAAGGCCGGCGCCAGCGCACTGCTGGTACTGCCGGTCGAGAAGATGCTGGCCTGAAGCGATGCAGATCCTCGACTGGCAACAACTGGATGAGGCCGCGCGCCGCAAGGCGCTTCAGCGACCGGCCGCCGACTTGCAACCGCAGGTGCTGCAGCAGGCGCGCGCGATCGTGGAGGCGGTGCGCGACCAGGGCGAGAGCGCTGTGCGCCGCTACGCGCGGCAGTTCGATGGTATCGCGCCGGAGCCGCTCCTGGTCGGCACCGAGGAATTCGCCACCGCGCGCGCCGCGCTAAGCAGCGCGCAGATTCAAGCGATCGAGCGCGCCATCGCCAACGTCGAACGCTTTCATCGCGCCGGCCAACCCGCGTCGCAATCACTTGAAGTGCAGCCCGGCGTGCGCTGCGAGCGGCTGCTGCGACCGCTGACGGCCGTCGGTCTGTACGTGCCCGCCGGCGCTGCGCCGCTACCCTCCACGGTGATCATGCTGGCGGTGCCGGCCGGCATCGCCGGCTGCCCGCTGCGGGTGCTGTGCACGCCGCCGCGGCGCGACGGCGCAGCCAACGCCGCGGTGCTGGTGGCCGCGCAGCTGTGCGGCATCGAGCTGGTATTCAAGCTCGGCGGCGCGCAGGCGATCGCCGCGCTCGCCTACGGCTGCGCTGGAATACCCAAGGTGCTCAAGATCTTCGGACCCGGTAACGCCTGGGTGACCGCCGCCAAGCAGCTGGTGGCCGCCGACCCGGACGGCGCCGCGCTCGATCTGCCGGCTGGCCCCTCCGAGGTGCTGGTGATCGCCGATGACAGCGCGCGCGCGGAGTTCGTGGCCGCCGACCTTTTGGCGCAGGCCGAGCACGATGCGCTGGCGCAGGCGATTCTGGTCACGCCGAGCGCGCTGCTGGCCTCGCGGGTCGCCGAGTGCATACACCAGCAGCTCTGCGAGCGCACCCGCCAAGGGATCTTGCAGCAATCCCTCGCCGCCGCGCGCATTCTGGTCGTAGCCGACCTGCAGCAGGCGGTCGCAGTTTCCGAGCGCTACGCGCCCGAACACCTGATCCTCTCCACCCGCGAACCGCGCGCGCTGCTCGAGCGGGTGCAGCACGCTGGCTCGGTGTTCCTGGGTCACTGGTCGCCCGAACCGCTGGGAGACTACTGCTCCGGCACCAATCACGTGCTGCCGACCTACGGCTATGCCCGCAGCTACAGCGGTCTATCGGTGCAGGACTTCGTGCGCAGCATGACGGTGCAGGAGCTGAGCCCGGACGGACTGCTCGAGCTCGGCCCCACCGCCAGCACGCTGGCGCGGCTGGAAGGCCTGGATGCGCACGCTGCCGCGGTGGAGCTGCGCCTGGCGGCACTGCGCCGAGAACGGGCCGCATGATCTGGGTGACTAAGATCGCTCGGCCGGACATTCGCGCGCTCAAAGCCTACGAGCACGCCGTGTGGGAGCCGGGCCTGATTCGCCTGCACGCGAATGAGCTGCCCTGGCGCACGAGCGAGGATCACTCTCAGGCCGGCCTCAATCGCTATCCCGAGCCGCATCCGCACGAACTGACCGCCGCGCTGGCGCGCTTCTACGGCGTGCCACCGGAGATGCTGCTGGCGGCTCGCGGCAGCGATGAGCTGATTGATCTGCTGATCCGCAGCTACTGTCGCGCCGGGCGCGATCGCATCATCGTGTGCCCGCCGACCTTCGGCATGTATGGCGTGGCCGCGTGCATCCAGGGCGCACAGGTGCTGGAGGTGCCGCTGCGCCGCGACGCCGGTTACGCTCTGGACGAGCCGGCGCTGCGCGGCCAGTGCGACGCGGACGTCAAGCTGGTGTTCCTGTGCTCGCCGAACAATCCCACCGGCAACCGACTGCAGCGCGAGCTCATTGTGTCGCTGGCGCAGGCGCTGGAGGGACGCGCGCTGCTGGTGATCGATGAAGCCTACGTGGAGTTCTCGCCCACGCCCTCGCTGCTGGAAGAGCTGGCGCTGCGGCCCGGCCTGGCGATCCTGCGCACGCTGTCCAAGGCGCACGGACTGGCCGGGGCGCGCTGCGGAGCGCTGCTGGCTCATCCGGACGTGATCGCACTGCTGCGCAAGGTGATTCAGCCGTACGCGGTGACGCAGCTGACCATCGAGACGGTGCTGGCCTCACTCGCAGCCGGCGCGCTCGCCCAGGCGCGCGCCCACGTCGCCACGCTGACTGCCGAGCGCGCGCGGCTACAGGCGGCACTCGAGCGGAGCGCGGGCGTGATTCGCGTCTGGCCCAGCGATGCCAACTTCCTGCTGGTGGAATTCCACGACCCGGCCGCGGCGCTGCAACGCGCCCACGCCGCCGGGCTGTTGGTGCGCGATCTGCGCGCCGCGCCGGGCCTATCGCAAGCCTTGCGCATCACCATCGGCAGCGCGCAGCACAACACGCTGCTGCTACAGAGCCTGACGTGAGCGGCGCCGCGGTGCTGTTCGTCGATCGCGACGGCACGCTGGTGGAGGAACCGGCCGATCAGCAGGTCGACCGGCTCGACAAGCTGCGCCTGCTGCCGGGCGTGTTGGCCGCGCTGGGCGCGTTACGGCGCGCCGGCTATCACCTGGTGATGGTGAGCAACCAGGACGGGCTGGGAAGCGAGCGCTATCCACGCGAGCAGTTCAACCAGGTGCAGGGCTTCCTGCTGCAGCTGTTCACCTCGCAAGGCATCGAGTTCGACCAGGTGTTCATCTGCCCGCATCGCGAGCACGAGCAGTGCGAGTGCCGCAAGCCGCGCACCGGACTGGTGAGCCAATTCCTGCGCCAGCAGCCGCTTAACCTCGAGCGCAGTGCGATGATCGGCGATCGCGCCAGCGACCTTCAGTTTGCCCACGCGCTGGGCATCCGCGGGCTGGCGGTCAGCGCCACGGCGGCGCCGCAGGATGCGCGCAGCTGGCCGGGGATCGCGCGCACGCTGCTGGCGCGTCGCGCGCAGGTACGCCGTCGCACCCGTGAGACCGACATTGACCTTTCTGTGGAGCTCGACAGCGCCGCGGACTGCCGCATCGACACCGGCATCGGCTTTCTCGATCACATGATCGAGCAGCTCGCCCGGCACGGCGGCTTTCAGTTGCAGCTGAGCTGCCGCGGCGATCTGCACATTGACGAGCACCACACGGTCGAGGATTGCGCGCTCGCGCTGGGCGAGGCGCTGCGATCGGCACTGGGCGACAAGGCCGGCATCGGCCGATACGGCTTTTTACTGCCGATGGATGAGGCGCAGGCGCAGGTGGCGATCGACCTGTCCGGCCGCCCCTACTTCGTGTTCGAAGGGCAGTTCGGCCGCGAGCAGGTCGGCGCGCTGCCGAGCGAGCTGGTGCCGCACTTCTTCCGCTCCCTGTCCCAGACCCTGGGCGCGGCGCTGCATCTGAGCGTGCGCGGGGACAACACTCACCACATGATCGAGGCCTGCTTCAAAGCCGTGGGACGCGCCCTGCGTCCGGCGCTGCGCCGCGACGGCGACGATCTGCCGAGCACCAAGGGGCTGCTGTGAGCGGCCGTTAAAGCATGAGCGATCGCAGCGATGTGGCGATCATCGACAGCGGCGGCGCCAATCTGGCCTCGCTGCAGTTCGCGCTCGACCGGCTCGGCGCACACTCGATCGTCAGCGCCGACTACGCCACCATCGCCTGTGCAGCGCGCGTGCTGTTGCCCGGCGTGGGCGCGGCGGGCGATGCGATGCGGCAGTTGCGCGCCACCGGCCTGGATCGACTGATCCCGAACCTGCGCGTGCCGGTGCTGGGCATTTGCCTTGGGATGCAGCTGCTGTTCGAGCATTGCAGCGAAGGCGACACCACTGGCCTCGGGATACTGCCCGGCCGGGTCGAGCGCCTGCTGGGCGCGCCTGATTTGCCCGTGCCGCACATGGGCTGGAACACGCTCGAGCCGATCGGGCGCGACCCGCTGATGAGCGGCATAGAGCCCGGCAGCTACGTGTACTTCGTGCACAGCTACGCCGCCGGCCTGAGCGACTGCACCCTGGCCAGCGTGCAGTACGGCGGCGCGCATGCCGCGGTGGTACGCCGGGACAACTTCCACGGCGTACAGTTTCATCCCGAGCGCTCGGCCGCGGTCGGTGCGCGACTGCTGAACAATTTCCTGGCGCGCTAGCGCGCAAGGCTGACCGCGGTGCTGCTGATCCCATCCATCGACCTGCGCGCCGGGCAATGCGTGCGGCTGCTGCGCGGCGACTTCGCCGCCGAGACGCGCTATCCCGAGACCGCGCAGCAGCTGCTCGCGCGCTATGTTGATCTCGGGGTGCGCTGGCTGCACGTGGTCGATCTGGACGGCGCGCGCGACGGCGCCGGGCGCAATCGCCGACTGATCCTGGAGCTGGCCGCGCACAGCGCGGTGCGGCTGCAGGTCGGCGGCGGCCTGCGTGATCGAGTCGCGGTCGATGAGCTGCTCGCCGGCGGGGTGGCGCGCGCCCTCATCGGCAGCGCCGCGGCCGAGCGGCCCGAGGAGGTCATGGAATGGCTGCGCGACTATGGCGCCGATCGAATCGGCGTTGCGTTCGACGTGCGCCTGGATGGCAAGTGCGTGCCACGACTGCACACGCGCGGCTGGCGGCAGGCAACCAGCGTATCGCTGTGGGATGCCGTGGCCGCCTTTGCCGCCGCCGGCGTGCGCCACGTGCTGTGTACCGACATCGACCGAGACGGGGCTCTTTCAGGTCCTAATATCTCGTTGTATGACGAGGCGTTACGACGCTTTCCTCAGATACTTTGGCAGGCCTCGGGCGGGATCGCCAGCGGCGCGGATCTGGCGGCGCTGGCCGCGCGCGGGGTACCGGCCGCGGTCAGCGGCAAGGCGCTGCTCGAGCAGCGCATTTCGGTGCCGGAGCTGCGGCCATTCTTGCCAAACGCATAATTCCCTGCCTGGACGTGCGCGATGGCCAGGTGGTCAAGGGCGTGCGCTTTCGCGAGCATCGCGTGGTCGGCGACATTCTCGAGCTCGCCGGTCGCTATCGTGACCAAGGCGCGGACGAGCTGGTGTTCTACGACATCACCGCCAGTCCGGAAGGCCGCTCGGTCGAGCGCGACTGGGTGCGGCGCGTGGCGCGGCTGCTCGACATCCCATTCTGCGTGGCCGGCGGCATCCGCTCGGTCGAGGACGCCGAGCAGGTGCTCAACGCCGGCGCCGAAAAGGTCTCGGTGAATACCCCCGCCCTGCTGGATCCGGAATTGATCGATCGCCTGAGCGAGCGCTTCGGCTCCCAGTGCGTGGTCGCCGGCATCGACAGTTACCGCAGCGCCGACGGCTATCGGGTGCACCAGTTCACCGGCGATCCCAACCGCAGCCGCGACAGCGGCCGCGACACGCTCGAATGGGTCGGCGAGGTGCAGCGCCGCGGTGCCGGTGAGATCGTGCTCAACTGCATGGCCTCGGACGGCACCCGTCGCGGCTACGACCTGGAGCAGTTGCAGCGGGTGCGGGCGCTGTGCAACGTGCCGCTGGTGGCCTCGGGCGGGGCCGGGACCATCGAGCACTTCGTGCGCGCGTTTCGCGACGCGCGCGTGGACGCCGCCCTGGCCGCGAGCGTGTTTCACAGCGCTGCGCTGGTGATTTCGGATCTGAAGGACGAATTGCACGCCCAGGGCATCGAGGTACGACGATGACATTCAGCGCCGCCGAGATCGATCGCATCGACTGGAACAAGCTCGACGGGCTGGTGCCCGCGATCGTGCAGCATGCCGTCAGCGGCGCGGTGCTGATGCTTGGCTACATGAATCGCGCCGCCCTGGAACAAACGCTGCAACGCCGGCGGGTGGTATTCCACAGCCGCTCCCGGGGTCGGCTATGGGAGAAAGGTGAGACCTCCGGGCATCATCTGAGCCTTATCGACCTGCGAGCCGATTGCGATGCCGACGCGCTGCTGCTCACCGCCCTGCCGGCCGGTCCGGTGTGTCACACCGGCACCGCCACGTGCTTCGGCGATGATGCGCTGACCGCCGCGGCCGGATTGAGCTTCGCGCTCGAGCTCGAGCAGGTAATCGATGCACGCATCGAGGCCGGCGCCCCGGAGAGCTACACCGCCAGCCTGCACGCGCGCGGCCTTAAGCGCGTGGCGCAGAAGGTCGGCGAGGAAGGTCTGGAGGTGGCCTTGGCCGGCGCGGCGGAGGATGACGACGCGCTGCTGCGCGAGTCGGCCGATCTGCTGTTCCACCTGCTGCTGCTGCTACGCGCGCGCAAGCTGCCGCTGAGCGCCGTGATCGACGAGCTGCGCCGGCGACACCAGGCTCGCCACGGCGCCTGAGGCCTTGCGCACGGCGCGCTGCTTACAGCAGAAACTCCGCCGCCGGCTCGCGTAGGTTGTAGCGCGAGCTCATGGCCCGGCCGTAGGCACCGGCGTTGGCGATCAGCAGCACATCTCCGGTGCGCGTCGGCGGCAGCAGCCGATCATGGCCGAGAAAATCGGCGCTCTCGCAGATTGGTCCCACCACGTTGACGACCTCGGTCGCCGCTTCATCCAGGCGCGTGAGGTTCACGATCTCGTGCCAGGCGCCGTAGAGCGCCGGCCGGATCAGCGAGTTCATGCCGGTAGCAATGCCCACGTAGCGCACGTCGTCCTTGGCCTTGGTCTGGGTGACGCGCGCGATCAGCGCGCCGGCGGCCGCCACCAGGAATCGTCCCGGCTCGATCCACAGCTCGAAGCCCGGGCGCGACTGGCGCGCCGCCAGCAGCGCGGTGTCGAGCTGCGCTAGGTCCAAAGCGAACTGATCGTCGCTGTCCGGCACGCCCAGACCGCCGCCGACGTCGATCACGCGCAGCTGCGGGAAGTGCGGCGCCAGCGACAGCAGCCCCGTGGCCACCTGCGCCCAGGTATCGGCGTCGAAGATGCCGCTGCCCGAGTGCGCGTGCAGCCCGATCACGCCGATGCCGTGAGCCTCGCAAAGCTCGGCCAGCTCGGCGATCTGCGCCAGCGGCACACCGAACTTGGCGTGCGCGCCGGCGGTGCGCACGTGATGGTGATGGCCGCGGCCGGTGCCGGTGTCCACGCGAATGAAGATGCTTTGGCCGTGGAACAGCTCGCCCCACTCGCGTAGCAGCTGCAGGTTGTCGACCGTGGTGCGGATGTCGTGCTCCAGCGCCCAGACGTACTCCGAGCGCGGTGCGAAGTTGGGCGTGTAGAGGATGCGATCGCGCGGCAGCTGCGGCACGCTGGCCAAAAGATGTTCGACCTCGCCGCGCGAGACGCACTCGAAGTCAACGCCGCTGGCCGCCAGCACTGCCAGCAGCTGCGCATTCGGATTGGCTTTCATCGCATACAGCACGCGATCGACCGACTTCAGTGCGCGCAGCGCTTCGGCCGCCGAGCGCACCACTTGCGGGTCATACACGTAGGCGCAGTCGTGGAGCTCGGCCAGTGCCAGCAGCGCCGCCCGGCGCGTGCGCCACCACGGGCCGGCGGCGAGGCTTGGCGGCGCCGGGGCGGCAAACAGTCGCTGCCAGGTGGGTCCCAGAATCGAGCCTTCGCGCACCGGCACGATCAGCCGGTCGTGCAGCTCGTTGACCAGCCGGTCGCCCTGATCCTCGTCCACCACGAAGGTGAAATTCAGATCGTTGGCGGCCTGGCTCACCAGATAGATGCGCTGCTCGGCGAACAGCTCGAACGCCTCATTCAGCTGATGCAGGATCGCGCGGATGTTGCGGCCCACCAGGCTCACCGATGCGCACGGCCCGAACATCTGCACGCGACACAGTTGCGACAGGTCCGCTGCCAGTCGCTCGAGCACCTGCGGATCGAGCGAATTGGCGGCCGGATCGAGCGACACCGTGACGTTGGTCTCGGAGGTGGAGATCAGATCCACCGACAGGCCGTGACGCTTGAATACCTGGAACGCGTCGGCCAGGAAGCCGACCTCGTGCCACATGCCCGGACTGTCGAGCGTCACCAGTGTGATGCCCTTGCGCAGGCACACCGCCTTGACCTGCGCGGCGCCATCGCCGCCCTCGGCGCTGATGTGCGTGCCTTCCAGCTGCGGACATTGCGTGGCATACACCACGATCGGGATCTGCTGTGATTTGGCGGGCAGGATGCAGCGCGGATGCAGTACCTTGGCGCCGCTGCTGGCGATCTCCTGCGCCTCATCGTAATGCAGCGAGCGCAGCAGCCGCGCCTGCGGCGTGTGCCGCGGGTTGGCACTGAACATCCCGGGTACGTCGGTCCAGATTTCCAGCCGCCGCGCACCGAGCTTGGCCGCCAGGTAGGCCGCCGAGGTGTCCGAGCCACCGCGGCCGAGCAGCACGGTGTCACCGGCGACATCCCCGGCGATGAAGCCCTGCGTCACGATTACCCCGGGCAGTCCCAGCAGCTGGGATTGCAGTGTCGGATCCGGCAGGTACTCGCAGGTAGCCGACAGGAAATTGGCGCGCGCGGATGCAGCCGGACGCGACTGCGATTTGAGCCCGCTGCGCACATCCCACCAGCTGCACTCGATGCCCTGCGCCTTCAAGAAGCGCGCGCCCAGCTCGGTCGCCATCAGTTCGCCGCTGGCCAGCACCCGCGCGCGGGTGCGATCACTGACTTCGCTCATCAGCGCGATACCCGCGGCGGTCTGGCGCAGCACCGCAAAATATTCCAGCAGCTCGGTACTGAACCCGATGCGAAGCTGCTCGGCCAGGGTGCGATGTCGCTCCTCGATCGCCTCGAGCAGCGGCTCGTGCGCGCCGCCGAGCGCGGCGGCCAGCAGTTTCTCAAGTCGATCCGTGATGCCGCTCAGGGCCGAATGCACCAGCAGCACGCGCATGCCATCCTTCAGGCGCTGGTGCACGACCGCAGCGATGTTGCGCCAGTTGTCGACCGAGGAGACGCTCGTGCCGCCGAACTTGAGCACGATCCAGGAAGACTCGCGGGCAGTCATAGCGTGTCCGTGTGGGCAGCGGCCGCGCTAGTCGGGCCGGCCGTGACGGCGGTGCCGCCGCCGATCAGGGCTCATCAGACGTCTTCGTCGTCGAAGACGTCACGCAGATCTTTTTCGAGTTTGCGGTCCGCCAGCACCTCTTCGAGCCGGCTCCAGGCCGCCTTACCGCGCTTGCCTTGCGCGCGCGCGCGCTTATCCACTCGGGCCAGCAGGCCGTCGTAGTCGGTGCTGTCCTCGGACTCGATTATGAATTCTTCGTCCAGATCGAAGGTCTCGTTATCGCGTTCAGCCATTGTATTTTTCGCTAATAAAACGGCGGTGAATCATACACTTAGGCACTTAAGGCGGCCCACCGGGCGATCGAACTATAGCCGATTTACGCCGCGGTTCAACTTTCGCTCACGGGCGACTTTGCGGGTCCATCCATTAGAGCCTCGCGAGCCCCCGGACGTTCCACGGCGAAGGGGGAAAGGGTCGCTTGAGGCTATGGGCCGGTGGTACTGGTCGGGGTGAGATCCGAGGCGTCAGCTTCCAGGCCGACCACGGCCAGCACCCCGTCGGCCTTCTGCAATATTTCGCGCGCGTAGTCCCAATGAATGGCCACGGTGCTGTCGCCCACCGCGGCGCGCAGCAGATCGGCAAACTGATCCACATCCGGCTCGAAGCTCTGGCCCTCCGAATCCACCGGCGGGTGCGCCTCGAGCAGCAGCTCGCCATCGACCCAGGCCACCTTGACCGGCTCGTTGACGATACGCACCGGGGTGCCGACCGGAATCATCGGAAACAACTGCTGCACATCCTCCGGGTACATGCGGATGCAGCCGTGCGTCACCGGCAAGCCGACGGCGATCGGATTGTTGGTGCCGTGGATCATGTAGCTGCCGTTACCGGCCGCCAGCCGCATCGCGAACAGGCCCAGCGGATTGTCCGGTCCGGGCGGTACGCGTGCCGGCAGCGGATCGCCAGCCTCGGCGTGCTCCTTGCGCACCGATTCAGGCGGAAACCACACCGGATTTTTTTCCTTCGAGATGACGTGCGTCAGACCGAGCGGGGTATGCCAATCCATCTTGCCGATACTGACCGGGAAGCTGATCACCTGGTGCGGCTGACCGCGCTGCGGCTTGGGGTAGTAGTACAGGCGGTGCTCGGGCAGGTTTACCACGATGCCCTCGCGCGGTCCGGGTGGCAGGATGTGACGTCCCGGGATGATGACCTGGCGATCGGCACCGGGAATCCACGGATCCAGGCCCGGATTGACGCGAATCACTTCCTCGGAGCCGAGGCTGTACTTGCGCGCCAGATCGTACAGCGTGTCCTCGTAAACGGTGGTGGCGGTCTGATCCTCACCGACCACCGACTGATCGGGCGTGCTCAGCGGGTAGACGCTCGCCGCCGCAAGGCCGGGGAGCGCGCCGGCACACACCGCCAGTAGCACCCTGGCCCGGCGCAGCGGCTTTCCATAATGCATCGGCTGAGGATCAGAACGGTCGCATTCCACAATTTAAGGTTAGCACGGTCGGCGATGATTCTCCGGTCCGGTTTTCTGAAGTAGATTGAGTACTTGCGGCGTAAATGCGCGCTGATTTCCCTTAAGTCCGGCGCCGCGGAGCCGATACCCCGCGCATGCACAACGAGCCCGCTTCCAGCGTGCAGCCGATGACCGACGGCGGGCCGGCCACCTGGTGCCTGGAGCTCGCCAGCGGCGCGCTGCGTTCCAGCCGCGCGCGCGCCAAGATGATGGGCTACGAACCGCACACGGTGGGCGAAAGCGCAAAGTGGTGGGACCAGCTGCTGCATCCGGACGAGCGCGTCGCCGTGCACACCGCCCGCAGCCGCCACCTTCAGGGCGAGGGCAGCGGCTATCGCAGCGAGTACCGCGCCCGCCGGCGCGACGGCAGCTGGGTCTGGCTGCTCGAGATCGGCTGCATCGAGCGCGATGACCACGGCCACGCGTTACGCGTCGGCGGTGTGCTGCTGGACATCACCGTGGAGCGTGAGGAGCAGTTTCGTCAACAGCAGCGCCTCGAGCGCCTGCGCACCGTATTCGACTACACCTACCAGTTCACCGCGCTGCTGTCGCGCGACGGGCTGCTGCTGGAGAGCAATCGCACCGCACTCAAGGCCGCCGGCGCCAGCCTCAGCGATGCGGTCGGCAAGCCGTTCTGGGACACCCCGTTCTGGATCAACCAGCCGGCCGCCGAGATCGGGCGCCTGCGCGCCGGCATCGCCCGTGCCGCCGCTGGCGACTTCGTGCGCTTTCAGTATCAGACCATGACTGCCCAGGCGGCGACCCGCATCGTCGACTTCACGCTGCTGCCGGTGCTCGACGATGACGGCCAGGTCAGCTCGATCCTGTCGGAGGGCCGAGACGTCACCGACATCGTCAGTGCACACAAGGCGCTGCGCACGCTCGAAGACCGGCTCGCGGTTGCCACCAGCAGCGCCAACCTCGGGCTGTGGGACGTGAATCTGCAGACCGGCGAGGCCTGGCTGAACGATCGGTGGTGGTCGATGCTCGGCTACGAGCCGAATGAACTCTCGCGCAGCTATGACGTGTGGCGCGAGCTGCTGCATCCGGACGACCTGCTGCCGGCGCTGGCGATGCTGCAGTATCGCAACGGCGCCCACTCGGAATTTCGCACCGAGTACCGCATGCGCAGCAGGGACGGTTCGTGGCGCTGGATCCATTGCTGCGGCCGTACCGTGGCGAGCAACGAGCTGGGCGAGCCGCAGCGCGTGGCCGGCGTGCACCTGGATGTGACCGAACGCAAGGAAGCCGAGATCCGCCTGGTCTCGGCCGAGCGCCTCGAGTCGGTCGGAAAGCTGGCCGCTGGCGTGGCGCACGAGATCAATACCCCGGTGCAGTTCGTCAACGACAGCGTGTATTTCATCCGCGACGCGGTCCAAGAACTGCTGCGCCTGACCGAGCGGCTGGGCGCGCTGGCCGGCAACGATCCGGCCAACGCCGCCGCCGTGGTCACGATCAGCAGCGAGCTGCCATATTTCGCCGAACAGCTGCCCCGGGCGGTGGAGCGATCGCTCGACGGCCTGCAGCGCGTGGCCGAGATCGTGCGCTCGATGCGCGAGCTGGCGCATCCGGACACCCCGGAGATGTCCGAGGTCGACCTCAATCACGTCATCAGCAACGCGCTGGTGATGACACGCGCCGAATACAAGTACGTCGCCGAGGTGCGCACCGAACTCTCGCCACTGCCGCCGGTGCGCTGTCATGCCGGCGAACTCAACCAGGTGCTACTCAATCTGCTGGTCAACGCCGCCCACGCGATTACCGACGTGGTCGGCAGCAGCGGCTGCAAGGGTCAGATCACGGTCTCGACCCGGGTGGATGGCGACGCGGTGCTGATCAGCGTCGCCGACACCGGCGGCGGCATCCCCGAGAGCATCCGCCATCGCATCTACGAGCCGTTCTTTACTACCAAGGAGCTCGGCCGCGGCACCGGCCAGGGACTGGCGATCTCACACAACATCGTGGTCAAGCGCCATGGCGGCAGCATCGACTGCGACAGCCAGCTTGGCCGCGGCACGGTGTTTCACGTGCGCCTGCCGCGGCACTCGCAGTCCGACCAGCACGCCCTGTCACGCGAGCAGGCCGCATGAGACGCGTACTGCTGGTAGACCCGGATCCGGCGGGGCTGGCTCGCCTGCATCAAAGCCTGCGTCAGCTTCGGCCGCAGTGGCAAACGGCCGCGGCCGGCACAGCCACGGCGGCGCTCTCGAACCTTGGCCAGGCGCGCTTCGATGCCATCGTGTGCGATATCGGCACGCCGCTGCTGGATGGGCCGCAGCTGCTCGCCCAGGTGCGCGACCGTCACCCCACCGTGGTGCGGCTGTGCCTGTCGGATTCGGTCGATGATGCTGCGTTTCTGCGCGCCATGCCGGTCACGCACCAGTTTCTCGGCAAGCCGTGCAACGTCGATGCCCTGTCCGACACACTCGAGCGCATCTGCTCGCTGCGCGACATTCTGCAGCAGCCGGCCATCCACGAGCTGATCGGACATCTGAAGGCGCTGCCCGCGACCCGAGCGACCTTCCAGGCACTGTCGGATGCCATGGCGCGCCCCAACACGCACGCCGCCGACATCGCCCAGATCGTCAGCGCCGACACCGCGCTGTCGGTCAAGGTGCTGCAGATGGCCAATTCCGCCTTCTATCGACGCGGCGCGCCGGTCACCTCGATCCAGGCCGCGATCACCTATGCCGGCATGGAGATGATCAAGTCGCTGGCGCTGTCAGCCTGCGTGTTCAGCGCGCTCGATGCCTCGCCCGCGGCCGCCAAGCGGTTGCAGGATATTCAGGGCCGCTCACTGCGCCGCGCCCACTTTGCGCGCATGCTGTTGCGCGATTCGCGCCACGCCGACGAGGCCTTCACCGCCGCGCTGCTGCTGGACATCGGCCAGGCGGTGCTGGCGCTGAGTGCGCCGGACAAGTTCGAGCAGATGATCGAGCTGGCGCGCAGCACCGAACGGGCCTGGCACGAGGTCGAGCCGGAGGTATTCGGCGCCGCGCATCCCGAGGTCGGCGCCTACTTGCTGGGACTGTGGGGGCTGCCGCTCGGGCTGATCGAGGCGGTCGCCTATCACCACACGCCCAGCCGCGTGCAGCACGCCAACACCCACGTGCTGGCTGCGGCGCACGTGGCCGACGCGGTCGTGGATGCCACCGTCGATCGGCCGGCGCGCTTGCTGGATCGGCTCGATGCCGACTTCGTGGCGCGCACCGGCGTGTCGCGCTGCCTGACCGCCTGGAATATCCACATCGATGGCGACGCCGATGAGCCGGCGCAGCACCTCGAGGCCGGCTGACCATGCCGGCCAGGGCACAGCGCACGGCCTCCGGCCCGCGACACAAGATTCTGTGCGTCGATGACGACCAGCAGGTGCTCGAGGGCTTGAGTCTGCAGCTCGGTCGCCGCTACGAAGTACTCACGGCCCTGAGCGGCACCCAGGCTCTGGAGATCTTGCAGCGCGAGGAGCGCGTCTCGGTGCTGATCTCGGACATGCGCATGCCGCGCATGGATGGGGCCACGTTTCTGTCCAAGGCGCGCACCCTGGCGCCCAACGCGGCGCGTATCCTGCTGACCGGCCAGACCGACCTGCGCTCGGCGATCGCCGCGGTCAACGATGCGCAGGTGCTGAAGTTCCTGAGCAAGCCGTGCCCGCCGCCGGAGCTGCACGCCGCAGTCGAGAGCGGCATCGAGCATTTCCGCAAGGAGAGCGGCGCCACCACCGGTCTGCGGCGCACGCTGACCGCACAGATCATCAGCCAGGACCCGCTCACGGGCCTGGCCAGCCGCAGCCATTTCAACGCCGCCCTGAGCGAGGTGTGCGCTGAAGGCGCTGACGACGGCGCCGACCGGCCGCCGTTGTCGCACGCGGTGCTGTTCGTCAATATCGAAAACCTCGCCGACATCAATGCGGTCCAGGGACACAGCATTGGCGATCAGGTGCTGCAGGTGCTGGCGCGGCGGCTGCGCGAGCACTGCGCCGATGCGCTGTGCATCGGACGCTGGGGCGATGAGGAATTCGCCGTGCTGATGCCCTGCGAGTTCACCGATGAGCGTGCGGTGCTGGCGCTCGGCGACACCCTGATCGCCGCGCTGGCCGCCCCGATTGCGCTCCAGCACATCAGCCAGCGCATGCGCGCCTGCATCGGCATCGCCGGCGTGCCGGCGCACACCCTCGACGCCCGCAGCGCCATCAAGTACGCGGCCCTGGCCACCCGCCAGGCCAAGCTGCAGGGTGGCGGCGTGTCCTGCCTGTTCCGCTCCGACTGGGCCGACCGGGTCGAGTATCGCTACCAGATGCTGGTCGCACTGCGCGAGGCGATGGACAACGACGGGCTGCACCTGAACTACCAGCCGGTCATTGACATCAAGAAGGGCTGTGTGCGCAAGCTCGAAGCCCTGGCGCGCTGGAATCACGCGACCATGGGGGCGGTGTCGCCGGCGCTGTTCGTCAATCTGGCGGAGGAGAGCGGCGACATGCCGCGGCTCGGCCAATGGATTCTCAAGCGCGCCTGCATCGAGGCGCGCCAGCTGGTCGGGCGCTGCTGCGCGCGCGTGGCGGTCAACGTATCGATGCGGCAGCTGCTGCACGACAATTTCCTCGCTCAGCTGGATGAGATCCTGCAGGCGGCGCAGCTCAAGCCGCAGGAACTGGAGCTCGAGCTCACCGAATCGGTGTTCTCGCAGGATGCCGACCGGGTGCTGGCGCTGGTGACCGAGCTGCACAAGCTCGGCGTCACGGTCGCGATCGACGATTTTGGCAGCGGCTATTCGTCACTGGCCTATCTGCAGCGCTTTCCGGCCGACACCATCAAGGTCGACCGCTCGTTCGCCAGCAGTCTCGGACAGGGCGGGGAGACCATCATCGCCGCCGCGCTCTCCATCGGCCGCAGCTTCGGCATGGAGGTGGTGATCGAGGGCGTGGAGAATGAACTGCAGCGCCGGCAGCTCACCGCGCTCGGCGCCACGCTGTTCCAGGGCTACCTGTATGGCAAGCCGATGCCGCTGGCCGAGATCGATCAGTGGTTTCTGAGCTCGGCGTTCGCGGCGGCTCCCAGCGAGGTGCCCG
>DASXYW010000097.1:0-60290 GCA_036502265.1 Steroidobacteraceae bacterium
GGCCTTGGTACGACGATGCCGCACCGCTTCCCCCCGCATCCGTCAACCGCTGCCGAATCCCCTGGGCGTTGACTTCTTACAACATTGTTCTGCCTTGTTTAGACTGCACTTGTCGTGATGCGTTGTCAAATTGCAGCGGCCCTCCAAGGGCGGCCAAAAAGCCCTTGAGGCGGCGCAGGAGCGCGCCGTGAGTCCCACTGAGGAAGCCCACGGATCGCTCGAGGTGGCCCTCGCGCACGCCGAGCGGCTGCTGGCGCGCGATCCGGCGCTCGCCGCTCAGCAGGCGCTCGAGATTCTCAAGGCCGCAGCCAATCACCCGCGCGCGCGCCTGATTCTGGGCGCCGCGCATCGCCTGGCCGGTCAAACCCAGGCTGCGCTAACGCTGCTTGAGCCTCTGGCGCTCGAGCATCCGACTTCGGCGCCCGCCCAGTTGGAACTCGGATTAGCCCTGGCGCAGGCCGCTCGCACACACGATGCCCTGGCGGCACTCGAGCGCGCGGTGCGGCTCAAGCCCGATTGGCCCGACGCCTGGCGGCTGCTCGCCGATCTGCACGACGCGGCCAGCGAGCCGGTCCGGGCCGACGCCGCGCGCGCGCGCTACCTGCGGGCGGCCACGCAGGATCCGCGGCTCAAACAGGCGGGCGCGGCGCTGGTGGACAACGATCTGCCGCTGGCGGAGCGGCACCTGCGCACCCACCTGCAACAGCACTCGACCGACGTCGCGGCGCTGCGCATGCTGGCCGAGGTGGCGGCGCGCCTGCGGCGCTATCTGGACGCGCAGCGGCTGTTGGAACGCTGCCTCGAGCTGGCCCCGCGTTTCGACGCCGCTCGCCACAACTACGCGATGGTGCTCAATCGGCAGGGCAAGGCGGCCGCCGCTCTGGCCCAGGTCGAGCCGCTGCTGGCAAAGGAGCCGCGCAATCCGGGTTACCGCAATCTGCAAGCGGCCGTTCTGGCGCATCTGGGCGACTACGCGCAGTCCATCCAGGTCTATGAGGCCGCGCTGGCGGAGTTTCCGCGCCAACCCAAGGTCTGGATGAGTTACGGCCATTCACTCAAGACCGCCGGTCGTCAGGCCGATAGCATCGCCGCCTACCAGCGCGCCATTGCCGCCGAGCCGACCCTGGGCGAGGCCTGGTGGAGCCTGGCCAATCTCAAGACCGTTCGCTTCTCGGATGCGGAAATCACGGCACTGCACGCAGCCCTGAAGCGTGCGGATCTGGCTGACGAGGATCGCCTGCACTTCGAGTTCGCACTCGGCAAGGCGCTCGAGGATCGCGCACGCTACCAGCAGTCATTCGCGCACTACGCTGCCGGCAATGCTCTGCGACGCCGGCTGCACCCCTACAGCGCGGCTGACAACACTCTGTTCGTGCAACGTTCGCGCTCAGTATTCACTGCCGAATTCTTCGCGGCACGCGTTGGCAGCGGTACTCCCGAACCCGATCCGATCTTCATCCTCGGCCTGCCTCGATCGGGCTCGACGCTGCTGGAACAAATCCTGGCCAGCCATTCCCTGATCGAGGGCACGATGGAGCTGCCGGACGTGCCGCAGATCGCGCACGAACTGATTGCTGGCAGCGCAGCGAGCGCGGACGAGGGCTTTGCGCAGACGGTGGCGAGCCTTTCGCCCGCCGGGCTGCGCGCGCTCGGCCAGCGCTACCTGGGCAGCACCCGCAGCCATCGCAAGACCGATGCGCCCTTCTTCATCGACAAGATGCCCAACAACTGCCTGTACGTCGGACTCATTCATCTGATGCTGCCGAATGCGCGCATCATCGATGCCCGGCGCCATCCAATGGGCTGCTGCTTCTCATGTTTCAAGCAGCACTTCGCTCGCGGGCAGAACTTCAGCTATGACCTGGCTGATCTGGGACGCTATTACCGCGATTACGTTCGAGTGATGCAGCATTTCGACGCGGTATTGCCAGGCCGCGTGCATCGCGTGCCCTACGAGGCATTGATCAACGACACGGAATCCGAGGTGCGGCGGCTGCTATCGTACTGCGGACTTGCGTTCGAGCCGCGATGTCTGCGCTTCTACGAAAATGAGCGCGCCGTGCGCACCGCCAGTTCCGAGCAGGTGCGTCAGCCGATCTTTCGCGACGGACTGGATCAGTGGCGGCATTTCGAACCGTGGCTCGGTGCGCTGAAACAAGCGCTCGGTCCGGTGCTGGAAACCTATCCCGTAGTTCCAGATTCCTTTTGACAATTGAGCCGCATCGCTTACTCTCTAATGTATCGGGGGGCGGCATAAACACTACAAGAGGGTCTCGACATGACGCGCAGTCGACGCCGTAAATTGCAGCGCATTCACGCATCATTGTGCACAGCGGTGGTGCGCACGGGCCTTCCTGTTGTGTCCGCGCTACTCGCCGCACAGCCCGGATGGGCGGACGAGGCGGCCGATGTCGGGGCCCTTCAAGAAGTTGTCGTGACCGCACAGAAGGTCACCGAGAATCTGCAGAACGTGCCGATCAGCATCGAGGTGCTGGACAATAAGACCCTCGAGCAGCTCAACGTCGCCAGTCTGGACGACTATGTGAAACTCTCGCCCAGCGTGTCCTACGTGCGCAGCATCGGCCAGGGCGGAAATGCCCAGCCCGGCAGCTCCCACGTCTACATGCGCGGCATCGTCAGCGGCGGTGACGGCAATCACTCGGCCTCACAACCCAGCGTCGGCACCTATCTGGACGAGCAGCCGGTGACCACGATCGACGGCTCGGTCGATGTGCATATCTACGACATTGCGCGCATCGAGGTACTGGAAGGACCGCAAGGCACGCTGTACGGCGCCAGCTCAGAGTCCGGCACCGTGCGCATCATCACCAACAAACCGGACCCCACCAAGTTCAGCGCCGGCTTCGATGTCCAGGGCAACACCGTCGATCATGGCGGGCAGGGCTGGGAGGTCGAGGGCTTCGTCAATATTCCGCTGTCGCCGATTGCCGCCGTGCGGCTCGTCGGCTGGGCAGAACACGATGCCGGCTACATCGACAACGTCGCCGGGACCAATCCGACCGGCTGCATCGCCAACGGCGTGCGCACGTTTCCGAGCTGGAGCGGGGAAGCAGGCGGCGCGCCGTTTGCTTGTCCGGCGCCCGGAGTCCTTGGCGCCGGTGCCACCAACAATGCGGCGTTCGTCAAGAGCAACTACAACACGGTCGATACCCGCGGCGGACGCGGTGCGCTCAAGCTCGACATCGGCGACAACTGGACCGTAACGCCGAGCATCATGGGCCAGACGCTCAAGTCCAACGGTTTTTTCGGGTATGACCCGGGCATCGGCGATCTCCAAGTCACGCACTATGGCCCGGAGTATTCCAACGACAGCTGGACCCAGAGCGCGCTGACGATCGAGGGCAAGTTCAGCAACTTCGATCTGGTGTACGCCGGCGCCTACATGAAGCGCACGACTCACTCCATTGCCGACTACAGTGACTACTCGGAATTCTACGACCGCGCCTACGGATCGGGCGCATTTTGGGTCGGCGACAACGGACTGCCAGTCGATCCGGTCGAACTGGTCAATACGATCGGCGACTTCCAGAAGTGGAGCCATGAGCTGCGTCTGAGCACGCCGGCCGAACTGCCGGTGCGGGCGACCGTCGGCGCATTCATCGAGCGCCAGCTGCACGACATCTGGGAGCAGTACATCATGCCCGGCTACGGCTTTACCAATCCGCTCGGCGGCAATCCCAACGGCCTGGCCAGCACGCTGTCGATCCCGGGCCACGACAACAGCATCTGGCTGACCGACGAGCAGCGCGTGGATCGTGACAAAGCGATATTCCTGCAGGCTACCTGGGACATCACCTCGCAGCTGTCGCTCAATGGCGGGGCGCGTTATTTCGATTACGACAATTCACTTGCCGGCTTCTATGGGTTCTCGGCGAATTACGACGCGCTGACCGGTTTCAGCAGCGGCATGTCGCAATGCTTCATGGGCGCTTCGACCCTGGGCGCGCCGTGCACCAATCTTAACAACGAAGTCAGCGACCATGGCTTCGTGCCGCGCGCCAACGTCACTTTCAAATTCACTCCCGATCTGATGGTGTATGCGACCTTTTCGCGTGGCTTTCGGCCGGGCGGCGTCAACCGCACGAGCCAGGCGGGCATCGGACCGTATCAGCCGGACTTCCTGACCAACTATGAGATTGGATGGAAGACGCAGTGGTTCGATCACCGACTGCGATGGAATGGCGCGTTTTTCTGGGAAGATTGGCGAAACTTCCAGTTTGCATTCCTGGGTCCCAATAGTCTCAACATCATCGAGAACGGCGGCAATGCGCGCGTCAAGGGCGTCGAAAACGAGATCGAATGGGCCCCGGTGCGCGAATTGCGGCTAAGCGCGAATTTCACGTTGCTGCAGGCGCAGCTGACCCAGAATTACTGCGGCACTCAGGTGGGCGTGACCAACTGCCCGACCCAGACGACCGGGGAGTACTACATTCCTACGCTGGTCGGTCCGCAGGCACCTTCGGGAACCGACCTGCCGATCACACCGCACTTCAAGGGCAACCTGGTGGCGCGCTACCAGTTCGGCGACATCGCCGGCTGGCAACCCTACGGTCAGGCAGCGTTCATGTATCAGAGCTCGACCACGCCGCTGCTGCGCGTCGACGAGGCCCAGATCGTAGGGGCCACGCCGGCTTACGGCCTGGTGGATCTGTCCGCCGGTGCCGAAAAGAACAACATCGCCGTGCAGCTGTATGTCACCAACGTCGGTGATCGTCGGGCGCAGCTGTCGCGATTCGTACAGACCAACCCGGTGGTGGATCCGCAGCCGTACATCGTGCCGACACAGCCGCGCACCATTGCGCTCAAGGTGGGCTACAAGTTCTAGCGAGACCGCCTGCCGGCCGGCATCAGCTCGCGCAGCGCCACCACTTCGGCGGCGATCGTCGCCTTGATAGTCGGTTCCCGGTCCGGCGCGAATAGCGGCGAATGCAGCGACGGCAGCGGTGTGCCGGATTTCATCGCCGCCTCGAACAGCGCCGCCGGCTGCGCGCCGACCCGCAGCATCAGCGTCGGCACACCGGCGCGCTGATAATCGGAGAAGTCTTCCGACACCATCTCCGGCTGCACGTCCTGGACCTGCGCCGATCCGAGCTCGCGCACCAGGGCGGCCGCGACCCGCTGGGTGACCGCCGCATCATTGATGATGGCGTAGCCCGGATCGAGTCGTTCGATGGTCGGCGGCTGCGGTGCACCGGCGGCCGCCGCTTCGGCCTTGGCGATGCGGTCGATCGCTTCCAGCAGATGCGCTCGCACCGCCTCGGTGTAGCAGCGCACCGTGAGCTCGAGCTTGACCTCGTCGGGAATGATGTTGGGCCGGGTGCCGCCGTGAATGGATCCGACCGTGATGACCGCCGGGTCGAGCGGTGAATTCTCGCGCGCCACGATGGTCTGCAGCGTGACGATGGTGCGCGCGGCGATCACGATCGGATCGACCGTGGTCTCGGGCCGGGCGCCGTGGCCACCCTTGCCGTGAATGGTGATATTCACCGTGTCGGAGTTGGCGAAGAACGGGCCGGCGTGATAGCCGACCAGGCCGGCCGGATAGCGGGCATCATCATGGACCGCGACCGCGTAGACCGGCTTCGGGAAGCGCGTAAACAAGCCATCATCGAGCATCGCCTGGGCGCCCTCGCCCATTTCCTCGGCCGGCTGCCCAATCAGCATCAGCGTACCGCGCCAGCGAGCGCGATCGCCGGCCATGATCCGCGCAGTGCCCATCCACGAGGCCATGTGAATATCATGGCCGCAAGCGTGCGCAACACCGACCTCGACTCCATCGTCGTCGGTGGCGCGCACGGTGCTGGCGAACGGCAGGCCGGTGCGCTCGGTCACCGGCAGCGCATCCAACTCGGTGCGCAACATGACCACCGGACCGTCACCGTTCTTCAACAGCCCCACCACCCCGGTGTGGCCGACTCCGGTGGTGACCTCGAACCCGAGCGCCTTCAGACCGGCGGCCAGCTTGGCCGCGGTCTGCTGCTCACGAAACGACAGCTCCGGATGCTGATGCAGGTCGATGTACAGCGTTTCGGACTGCGCATAGACCGCATCGACCTCGGCGCGAATGCCACCGCTGGCCTGTGCCGAGCCGAGCGATGTCAGCAGCATCAGCGCCGCGCAGACGATTAAGCGAGACCGCATGGCCCATCATAACAGCGCCCGCTGCACCAGCCAGACTAGCGCCAGAGCCGCGATCGCGGCTGAGCCCCAGGGCATGACCGCGCGTCGATACAGGGCGGCGTGCCGCAGCAGAAAGGCCACCGGCATGATCGCCAACACCATCGCCAGCTGCCCAACCTCGATGCCCAGATTGAAAGCAACCAGCGCGATCAGGCGCGCGCCCTGCGGCAGGCCCATATCGGCCAGCACTGAGGCAAACCCGAACCCGTGCAGCAGGCCGAAGGCGAACGCGATGCGCGCGCGACTTTCGGTGACCAGCGGAAAGACGTTGTTGAGCGCCGCCACGATGATCGATGCGGCAATCACCGACTCGGTCAGCCGGGTGGGCAGCCGCAGGACGTCGAAGGCCGCCAGCGACAGGGTGATCGAATGGGCCAGGGTGAACGCTGTGACCACCTTGAGAATGCTGAATAATGCCGGCTGCGCACGCGCCACCGGCTCCCAGGTGCCATGTCGGCGCAGCAGCACCGCCGGCAACAGCAGCGACAGCAGGAATAGCAGATGATCGATGCCGCTCCAGATGTGCCAGATGCCGGCCTGCAGATACTCGATGAAGGCGCGGCTGCGCGCCGGCGCATCGAGCGCGAACGAACGCGCCGGGCTCGACCCGCCCAGGACCCCGGTCTGGACGGCCGTGCCGGAGTCCAGGGTCAGTAGTCCACGATGCGAGGGATCGAACTCATCCAGCAGACGGTATTGCACGCGCAGCTGCTCGATTGCGGCCGGACAGTGCGCGCTGAAGGACACCCACGCGTAGACGCCGTCCACGCGCTGGCGCACCCGCAGTGCCCCGGGGGCGAGCGCACAGGTGCCGGTCGGCACGTTTAGGGCCAGATGCTGGCCGATGTACTGCATCAATCGCGGCCCGGCGGCACGCAATTCGCCCCAGGTGACCTTGCCGTCATGATTGCCGTCGACGCCGACCGCCAGTTCCACATCGCGCACTGCCAGTTCGAGCGAGCCTTCGAGACGTTGGCCGTGCACCTGCAGCATCAGAAAGCCGTTGCTGGCGACATGCGCATCGGCCATCGGACTCACCAGCAACATCAGCAGGCAGCCGGCGATCGCCCAACATGGCCTCAACCGCGCTGTCATTGCGCCACCGGCCTCAGCGCCTGCAGTCGAACGTCCTGCAGGTTATGCTGCTGCACAAAATCCAACGCCGGCGTGGCCGCCTCCGGTCGGGCCGCCGCCTGCGCCGCACGCACCAGGATCAGCGCGTCCTCGGGCTCACGCTGTACTAGCCAGTTCTGCTGCGCCGCCCTCAGGGCAGCCTTGGGGGCGCGCTCCACGTCGAGCAGGAAACGCGCTTGCTCGCGCCGGTGCACCGCCTCGCCGCGCTGCTCCTCCACTTGGAAGGCACTAGCCAGCAGTGCGCGATCATTTTCGTCGTGCCGATCGCCGAGCATCTGATCGGCCAGCACGATCCGCAGTAGCATCGGCTCCATGGACTGGTAGCCCGCCAGCAGCGCGCGCGCCTCGGCCGCGCGTCCCTCGCCCAGCAGCAGATCGGCGCAGGCGGCACGCGCATAGAAATCGTCCGGCATGAGGGCCAGTCCCTCGCGCCACCAGTGTTCGGCTGCGACATCCTGTCCGAGCCGCTCGGCGATCCCGCCCAGCTCCGAATAACGCCACGCCCGAACCTCGACCCCGAGTTCCTGCTGCGGCAGCGCCTGGACGGCGTCGTAGGCTTCGTGCAAATGCCCGGTCAAAGCGCGCAGACTCTGCTGGCACAGGCCGGTCACGATGCTATCGGCCTCGGCAGCCAGATGCGTGCATGCCTGCTGTGCCTGATCGTATCGCCCGAGCACCCGCAGCACCGTCGCGCGGGTGAGCCACGCCTGGGCATTGGTGGGATCGGCCTGCAGCGCCAGATCGAGCTGCTCGAGCGCAGCGCCGAAGTCGTGCCGGCTCTGCTGGATGGTCGCGCTCAGAACGCGCACTGCCGGCGGCACCGGCGCGTGCTGCAGCCAGGGCTGCAGCACGGCCTCCGCGTATCCCAGGTGGCGCAGGTCACCGGTGGCCCGGGCGCGCGCGATATGAAACTGCGCCAGCGGCAACGCGATATCCAGCCGGCCGCGGGCCAGCTCGCCCGCCGGCATCGCCTGGTGGCGTACACCGAGCGGCAGCTCCGCCAGCACCTGGTCGTCGTTGGCGGGCACATAAGGCCGCTGGGCCGCGCTGGCATGTGCGCCGCGGCCTATGATCAGGCCGGCGATGAGGGTCGGGATCAGCAGCGCCGCCGACTGCAGCCAGCGGCGCTGGTGCAGGTATCCCCTGCGCCGGTCCACCGCTCTACATCCCGTCGATGGCGAGCGGTGGCGCGTTGTCGCTGGTGTCGGTCAGCGTCAGCGCGCCATCGTTGACCGCGAACGGCGTCGCGGTCTCCGAAGTCTTCTGCGCCAAGGCCAGAACGCCGGCCGTATCGAGCGATGCACCCATCGACGGCGGCGGCTGCGTCATGGCCGGCGCGCTGCTGTTGCTACCGCCGCAGGCGCTAAGCCCGAGCCCAGCCAGCGCGCTCACGGTCGTGATTAGCGTAATGCGTTTCATGATGCCCCCTTAGTCGTTGACACTGGTGGGCGAGCCGCCCAGCGCGGTGTTCAGATACGGAAATGCGGCCAGATAGTTCGCCGGATTGGGCTCGGCGCCGTCGGTGTAGTGCAATTGGCGCGAGGCATCGGAGCCCGGATCCGGATCCATCGAGCTGCCGTCGAACGGCATCAGCAGCACACCCATCGCAACCCGCAACTCGATATCGACCACGTCGTCGATCGGACGGCGGCCGTTGGGGAATCCGGACAGGTCGCCGCCGAGTACGCCCAGGTCGTTCTGCGAGCCTTGCGCGGTGACTGCGGTACTGGTGTTCAGGCGCAGCTCCTCGGCCGCCGTGCCCGACATGGGCTTGTTCAATCCGGCGATGCCGGTCAGAAACGTGGCTTCCAGATCAGTGCGCGGATAGACGTTCGGTGCCAGCACGCCGGCCGAACCGAACAGCGTCTGCAGCAGCACCGGCAGCGACGGATTGGAGACGTAGTCGGCAAACTGCGCATCATCCTTGGGCGCGGACGCGTTCCAGCGGTCCTTGTCCGGCAGTCCAACGACCAGCTCGTTCACCAGCGGCATACCCAGACGCGATACCTGGCTCCAGGCACCGCCCTGCACCGAGGCTCCAATTGGATTGCTGGCGGCGCCGACACTGGCCACGCTCTTGCTGCTCTGAGGCGCGGGATTGAGTACCGCCGCCTGCCGCAGGCTCGCGGTGGTCCAGCCGCCGATCACCGGATCGTTGCCGGCCGTCAGACACGCGGCCGGCAGCTCGAGCGCAATCGAAGTAACGTTGTAGCCGGCGAGCGAGTTCGGTGCCAGCTGGCGGGCGTTCATACCCATCGGCGCCAATTCCTCAACCGGGTAGCGGATGTTGACCAGATCGAAGGTCTCACCGAGGTTCACGACGAAGCCGTCCTGGCGCTGGCCGACGAATACGCGTCCCGGCTGATTGCAGCCGGGGACGGTGATCGTGTGAATGAAACTGGCGGCATAGCCGACATAGTCGGCGATCGACTTGGCGCCGATGTTGTCCACCGGTTTGGTGAAGGTGGTGCTGCCGGAAGTGGCATCGGTGACTTGCTGCGCACTCCCCGAACGCCGATCACCGCGCACCAGCGTGACGCTGTAGTTCTCGGCGACATTCTGCGTGACGCTGCTGCTCGTGACCGGGCCGATGTTGATAAGCGGCACCGGTATCGGCTTGCCCCCGGCCATCACCGTCAGACCGTTGTTGCCTGTGGTGAAACGAAACTGAAATGTCAGCTCTTCCTTGCCGTCGCCATTGTTGTCGATCAGGATCTCGTACAGGGCGCTCGGGTCCATCGTGTAGTAGTTCGGACCGCCCTGCGGATTTTCGAACGGCTGGTAGCTGGCGATCAGCGTGACGTAGCCGGTGCGCCCGGGCTCGTAGCTGCTGAACATGTAGAAATCGGTGCCATCCACCTTCGGCCGCGTACTGATGAAGGGGGCCTCTCGATGACTGGAAGCCAGCGCCGCAGCCGCGACCGCAGTGGCGAGCGTGGCCGCCAGGATGCGGGCGGTGAGATTGGAATTCATGAGCTATACCTCCGGTGGACGGAAAACCAGGCACCGATGGCACCTTGGGATCGTTCGCAGAGATATACGAGCCAGCGCTCGCGTTGGATGCATCGCAGTGGAATATCGGCACGCCGAGCCGCGATCGCGGCCGGAATGATTACGGCGAGGTGCGCTGCACGCCGGCGTCCGCGGCCGACAGCCGGGTGATTGCCGACCAGTCGAGCGCTTCGCCACCCTGCGCCAGCAGCGTCAGGAAGCGGTCGCGCAGCAGACTCGCGACCGGCATGGGAACGTGGAGCGCCTCGGCAGCCGCCAGCGCCAGACGAATGTCCTTCAGCCCCAGCGGCGCGGCAAATCCCGCCGGTTCGAATCGCTGTTCCACGATCAAGCCGCCGTAATTTTTGTAGATCGGAGCGTTGAACAGCGTCGAAGTCAGAAGGTCGAGGTAGGCGAGCGGATCAATTCCGGCCTTGCCGATCAGAGCCATGGCTTCACCCAGGGTCTCGATGGTCGACGCGATCAGAAAGTTGCCGCTCAACTTGATCAGATTGGCGGCTGACGGCTCCGAACCAAAATAGAACATCCGCTGACCCATCGCTTCGAACAGTGCGCCATGGTCATCCACGGCGGCGCGCGCCCCGGCTGTCACGATGAAGAGCTTGCCGGCCGCGGCGGCATCCGGGCGGCCGAACACCGGCGCCGCGACGTAGCGCTGGTGGGCCTCGGCATGGGCCTCAGCCAGCTGGGTCGACAGCGCGACGCTGACGGTGCTCATGCTGATGTGCGCGGTGCCGCTGTCGGCGCTGGCCAGGATCCCACCAATCTCGAACACCACACTGTGCACGGCCTCATCGTTCGCCAGCATGGTGATGATCGCCTCGCCACGACAGGCATCGGCGATGCGCGTGGCCACGCGCGCGCCCACTGCCGACAGCGGCAGAGCGCGCTCGGGGGAGCGGTTATAGACCGTAAGCTCGTGGCCGGCCTGAATCAGCCTGGTCGCCATGGCCGCGCCCATGCGCCCGAGGCCGATGAACCCGACCTTCATGGCAGCAGTGCGCTCACGTCCGCTTCGATCGATTCCGGCTTGTCCATTGAGCCATAGCGCTTGCGCACCTGGCCCTGCCGATCAATCAGGAACTTGGTGAAATTCCACTTGATGGCTTCGCTGCCAAGGATGCCGGGTTGCTGCTGCTTGAGAAACCGGTACAGCGGATGGGCATTGGCACCGTTGACCTCGATCTTGGCGAACATCGGAAAGGTCACGTCGTAGGTCAGTGAGCAGAAGCGCTTGATCTGCTCTTCATCACCGGGCTCCTGCTGTCCGAATTGATCGCAGGGGAAACCCAGTACACTGAAGCCGCGCGCATGCAGTTTGCGGTGCAGTGCCTCCAGCCCGGCATATTGCGGCGTGAAACCGCAGTTGCTGGCGACGTTGACGATCAGCAGCACCTGATCGTTGTAGGCGGCCAGCGATTGCTCGATGCCATCGATGGTTCGTGCAGTGAATGCGTGGATATCCACGGGCTCACCTTAGGTCAGTGTGCCGGTGCGACGTGGCTCGAAAGAAAATCGTAAATGCCGGTGTCGCCCATCTTGCGGGCATTGGCGAGTTCGCCGCCCTTGCTGGAGTACACGATTTTGTTGTCCGCAGTCAGCACCACCACCGCAGGGATGCCCATCCGAATCGGGTTGCCGTACTCGTTGGCCACGTCGAGATTCTTGTCGAAGCGGCCAACGTCAACCTTGACGACCTGGAACTTGCCTGCGATCAGCTGCTGGCTGCGTCCCTTCAGCGCCTTGTCGAGCTCGCGGCAATCCGGGCACCAATTGGCGCCGAACACCACCAGCACATCGTTGTGACTCGCCTGCGCGGCGGCCAGCGCATGCTGCAGGTCGGCGTTGGCATTGGCGCTCTCATCGTAAGGCAGCGGGGCGGCCTGCGCCGAGCAGCACAGCGCACCCAGAATCAGCGACACCAGAATCCGACGCATCCTTGGAGCTCCTCGAGCGGGGATAGGTACTGTGATCACTCCGGCAAGCCTCGTCAACGCGCAACGGCGGCGCCTTAGCTCAACCCGATTGTCTTGCGGCGCTTGATTTCACATAGGCATCGGTCGCCGGTACCAACGCCTGCTTCTCCGACGCCAGAAAGCGGGCCGACTCCATTCCACGATCGACGTTATCCGACATCTCGGCCGGCACGTGCGCACGCACCCAGGATTCGAGTTGCTCCGGCGGCAGAGCGTCCCAGAACACGGCCGGGACATACTGGGCAACGATCAGCGACTTAAACATCGGGTCGGGCGCCAACAGCGCCTCCATGTTGTCGGTAAACGTGGACCACGCCAGGTGCGGATGATTGCGCGCCAGCGCCAGGATCAGCGACAACGGCAGTTGCTTCGCCTGCGGCGGCAGCTCCGAGGACAGCGCAATCTTCACTGCCTGGGAGGCCAGCTGCGGGTCGCGTACCCGCATCAACTCCATGTAGAATCGTTCCAGCTCGGGCTCGTCGCGCGCTGCTTTGGCCATCGCATGGACCTGCTCGAAGGTCGCCTCGTCGGCATTGCGCATCACGATCGACAGCACCATCTGCTGGTCATCCGGCGATAACGTCCCATGGTCCTTGACGAACGAATCGAAACGCCGGCGCGCCTCGGCGATGACCTGCGGGTCGCCCCAGTCCCCGAGGTCGCCGATCAGCGTGCGCCGCAGCTCCTGCACATCAGGACTTTCGTCCGGTTTCGCATCCCAGCCCAGGCGTGCCACCGGGGCTTGCACGATCGAGCGGGCGTAGGCCGAGAATGCTTCATGCCCGGGCGAGTCGCGCTCGTCGTATTCGATCACCGCCAGAGCATCGGCGATCCGCCGCCAGGCGCGCGTGTCCAGGTTGTCGCCCATCGACTTGGCCAGGGTCAGGAAGCTTGCCAGCGGCTGCTGGTCGGCTTCCACCAGCGCCCACTGATCGTCCAGCAGCGCGATGCGGTCGCCGTCCGGCATGCCGCCGAAGTGGCTGGCGTTGACCTGCAAGGTCGCCTGATCGTATCGCACCCGGTAGAACCCGATGGCGTCGGCATCGACGCTGAGCGGCTCGTCGCAGCGCCCTGCGCTCACAGTCTGGCCATCCTGGCTGAGCAGCACCGGCCGGGGCGGTTCGGCGGTCCCGGAGCGCACCTGCAGCGGCACACGCCATGTCGGGTTGCTAGGATCGGTGCCGCGCAGCAGGAAGCGCTGTTGCGATAGCGTGATGGTGCGCGCGCCGCTGCCATCGCAGATCGCGGTGACCTGCACCAGCGGAAAACCGCCCTGCCCGGTCCAGTCCCCGGCAATGCCACCGATGTTCTGGTGACTGACCACGGTCAGCGCCTGCCACAGATCGGCGGTGGTTGCGTTGGAGTACGCGTGCGCCTTGATGTAGGAGCGAATACCGTCGCGAAATGTGTCCGGACCGATGAAGGCCTCCAACATGCGTAGCACCGACTGACCCTTGTTATAGGTAATCTCCGGATCGAACGAGTTTTTCACCTGCAGCTCGTCGGCCACGTGCTGCTGGATCGGGTGCGAGGCCAGACGGGCGTCGGCGCGCATGGCTCGCTCACGGGTCGCATCCTCGCTCTCCCACCATTTCCAGCTTGGATTGCGCAGCGCGGTTTCCTTGGCGGCGCGCCACGACGCGAAGCTCTCGTTGAGCCAGATGTCGTCCCACCACCCCATGGTGACCAGGTCGCCATTCCACTGATGGGCCATCTCGTGCGCCTGCACGCTGTACACGCTCTGGCGGTTGCCAATCGTGCTCTGCGGTGTGACCAGCAGCAGCTCCTCGTTGTAGGTAATGGCGCCCCAGTTCTCCATGGCGCCACCAAAGCCGCCGGGAATCGCAATTGAATCGAGCTTGGGTAGCGGATAGCGATAGCCGAAATAATCGTTGTAGTCGGACAGGATCTGCTGCGCGTTGGCCAGCGCTTCCTGGCCGTTCTGCTCCTGGCCGCGCACCGCCCAGATGCCGAACTTGTAGCCGTCGTGTTCGGCGCTGATCTGGGCGATGTCGCCGGCCACGAACGCCACCAGGTAGGAGGGCATCGAGGGCGTGCGTTGGAACGTCACCGTGGCAAGATCGCCGTGAACCGCACGCTGGGCCAACGGCATGTTCGATACCGCACTCCAGCGCGCCGGAATCACCGCGGTCAGTTCGAAGCGCGCACGAAATGCCGGCTCGTCCCAGCACGGAAACATGCGCCGCGCGTCGGTCGGCTCCATCTGGGTCGCCAGCAGCAATCCGTGTTCGCCGCCGGCGATCGAATACGACTGTACGTACAATCCCTGCGGCTGCTGGTCGATCTTGCCCCGATACGAGAACGTCAGCGTGTGCGGACCGGCCGGCACGCGGCTGCCCAGACTCAGGGTGGTTACTTGCTGAGTGTCGTCGCTGGCCACCGACTTCACCGGCTTGCCGTCCAGGCGCACATTGCTCAGGGTTTCGTTGAGCGAATTGAACTGCACCTTGTCGGTCGAGGACCGGAAGCGCAATTGCACCGTCTCGTTACCAGTGAACGTGGCGGCCGCGGCATTCGGCACGATTCGGATGCGATAGCTAAGCGGGACGACGTCCTTCGGCAATTTGCCGGGAGCGGCGTCGAAAGCGAACGCCTGGGGCTCCGAAGCCTCGGTCACGCCCACCGCCAGGGCGGCCGTAGCCAGCGCTACACGCAGTGTCCACGTAAGCCAAGGTGATCGGGTGACCATGCGAACCTCCGAACAAACCTGAAGTGTACTGACAGTTGCCGCACATTTCGGTGCCATCTACGAGCGCAAAATGATCCGCAGCGGCTGAAATTCATCCACCGCAGCGCCAGGCCTGCCCCCGGGAGCGCACTTGAGCGACTTTTACCCCTTTGGCGGCCTGTCCTACACCCTTTAAGCCCGGCCCCAGGAAGCGTACATAACCCCTTTCCGCCCGGGTGGTGCGCCGCCGGCCGCGTAGCAATTGCAGCCGGACCCGGACGAGGCATAGGATTCGTGCACCGGGATGGCGTCGCTCCAGCCCGTATCGAACCGCGGCCCGCGACGGCCGTCGGAAGTCCAAAAAAGTACGATCGGACCAGGGAGGATGGCTGTGGATATCAACAAAATCGTTGGGCGCGCCAAAGCAGTGCTTGTAACCCCGCGGACCGAATGGCCGGTGATTGGGGCTGAGCCGGACACGGTGGGGGGTTTGTATTCCGGTTATATCGTCGTCATGGCGGCAATACCGGCCATCGTGCGGTTCCTGTCCTCGACCCTGATCGGCGTCTCGGTGCCATTCCTGGGCTCATACCGGATCGGAATGACGGCCGCACTGACCTCCGCGGTGGTGACCTACGTATTCTCGCTGATCGGCATCTACATCGTTGCCCTGATCGTCGATGCCCTGGCGCCGACCTTCAGTGCCGAGAAAAACCGCGTACAGGCACTCAAGAGTGTCGCCTATGCCTACACCTCGGCCTGGGTCGCCTCGATCCTAGGACTCATTCCCGGCTTGGGGTTCATCGCCCTGCTGGCGGGCGGCATTTACGGCATCTACCTCCTTAACATGGGCCTGCCGTTCACCATGAAGTGCCCGCCGGATAAATCCGTCGGCTACACGGCGGTGTCGATCATCGTGGCGATTGTGGTCGGCTGGATCTTGGCGATCGTCGTCGGGGCCGTTGCTGGTCTCGGCATGGGCCTCGGTCACGGTCTCAGCGGATTCTCCTCGCCCGCCTACACGCGCCATAGCGGGGATTTCGCGCCAGGATCGACCGGTGCCGCGCTACAGGCCTGGTCGCAAAAGATGGCGGATGCGACCAAGCAGATGGATGCAGCGCAAAAATCCGGGGATTCCAGTGCCCAGGCCAATGCGATGGGCCAGATGATTGGGGCCGCGGTCGGCAGTGGCGGCAAGGTCGAGGCACTGCCACCGGATCGCATGAAGCCGTTCGTCCCGGACACGATCGCCGGCCTGAAGCGCACCCAGATGTCGGTCGATCGCAATGGCGTACTCGGCATGCAGGTTTCCAAGGCCACGGCAAGCTATTCCGACGGCGCCCAACGCCAGCTCAACCTGGAGATTACCGATACCGGCTCGCTCAAGGGCCTGGTCGGGCTCGCGGCCTCCGGCTGGGCCGGCGCCGAAGAGGACAAGGAGACCGATACCGGCTACGACAAGACCTACAAGGGCAGCGGCGGGCAGCTGGTCCACGAGAAATGGGACAACCGCGGCAACTTCGGCGAATACGGCGTTGTGGTCGGCAACCGCTTCTCGGTCCAGGTCTCCGGCAATGCCGGAAGCATCGATGACCTGAAATCGGCGGTGGCCGAAGTCAACCTGAGCGGCCTGGAAGCCCTGAAAAACGAGGGCGTGCAGTCCAACTGAAGACAGGCGAGGCGCGCCGCCAGGGTAGCCGCGGCGGCGAGGCCTCGCCGGTATTACTTCGCCAGCTGCACCATGGTCGAGACGATCCAGCCTTCATTGCCGAGTTCGTCGTTGACCTTCCACCACACACCCTGCTTATCGCCGGTCGGGTAGAGCATCATGCCGGCATCCAGGTCGCGTACCACCTTGGACTTGAGGTCAGGATTGGTATAGAGCTTGCTCGGCTTGGCCATGGTCACCGCCTGCTGCACGTTGTCGGCCTTGGCGTCCGGCGTGACGTTCTTCACGTCATTGACCAGCTTGGTATAGGCCTCCAGGTAGGCCATCGCCACCACCTGGCCAATCTCGGTATTGGCATAGCTGCTGGCACCCGCAGCGGCGAAGCCGCCGAAGAACCCCAGGCCGCCGCCGCCGAGCCAGCCCAGATCGGTTTTCTTGGCGTGTCCCTGCTCGAGCGCCACCTGCTCGGTGGAGCGCACGTCGGTCATGGTCAATACCACGTCCGCGGTCTTGCTCTTGAGGCTGATACCGCCGACCACCGCACCCAGCCCGTGGCCAATCAGACCGCCGAGGGCACCGCCGATGTTGGTCCCCTGCGCATTGCCGTTGCGATTGGCAATGTCGGGAACCAGCACATAGTCTGCGGCTTTCATCTGGCCCTTGCCGATGTTCGAGCCGACACGCTCCTCACCGCTGGAAGCCAGCTCACGTTCGGCCTTGGCAGCCGCCAGCCCCTTGCCGCGGTCCACCAGCGTGAAGCACTTGGACTGCGACACGTAAACCTTGATCAGCGCCGCCGGCGAGTCCAGCTGCATGGCGGTCCACCAGGGATTTTCCGGCTCGGTCACCGCCAGTGTGCCGATCTTCTTGTCGCAAGTCGGAATCTGCGGTGGCGCATTGGCATCGCCAGCCCCGGCGGTGGACGTACCCATGGCCGCGGCGGCCGATGCCAACACCAGCGTAACGAGGTACCGGAGATCCCTGTTGTTGTACATATCGCTTCCCTCCCGAGTCTGCGATTTATGCAAAATTCTGCGTTTGCGCCCCTGTCGCAATCTTACCCTGAACCGCCCGCGCGCAGCACTACGACCGCGGGTGCTGCGAGTCTGGCCAAGGCCGAGCGGATATCGGCGATGCGCGGCGGCTTGCCGAGCACGCAGTCGATGTGATTCTGACTGTCATCCTGCGGACGCATTCGCTGACCCCAGCCGGTCAGCAGTATCACCGGGGTCGCCGGCGACAGGCGTTTGACGGCCTCCGCCACCCGTCGACCGTCGACGTGCGGCATGCCCAGGTCGGTGATCACCGCTGCATACGGATGGCCATGGCGCACGGCCTGATCGAACGCGTCGATGCCACCCTGGCCGCCATCGATGGTATCCACCTGGTGGCCATCGCTCTGCAGAATATCCTGCATCGATTTTCGCAGCAGCGCGTCATCATCGATAAGCAGCAGGCGCAACGCTGCGACCGGGTGGGCCTCTGGTGCCGGCGTCGTCGCGGCCGGAGCGTCGGCCGCCGCCACCGGAAACAACAGGCGTACGGTGGTGCCCTTGCCCGGCGCGCTGTGTATCTGCAGCTCGGCGCCATGCCGTTGCACCATGCCGAACACCATCGGCAGACCCAGTCCGGTGCCGCGCTCACCCTTGGTTGTATAGAACGGCTCGATGCAGCGCTGTCGCGCCGCCTCGTCCATGCCCATGCCGCTGTCCGAAACCTCCACGCACACCGGCCCGTGCTCGCTGACGCTGCTGCGCAGGGTCAAGCGGCCGCCATCGGGCATGGCATCCACCGCGTTGAAAATCAGATTGGTCAGAGCATCGCGGATCTCGCCCTCCACGCCGATGATCTTCGGCAGCGACGGCGCCAGCAGCGAGTGCAGATCGATCACGACGCCGCGGCGCTGCGGCAGATCACTCCAGCGGGCGCGCGTCAAGCCCACCACCTGTTCGACCATGCGGTTGATTTCAACCGGCGCGGGCTGCGACTGGGTCTCGCGCGAGCGGTAGAAATCACGCATGCGCGCCACGGTGCCGGCGACATCCTCGATGGCGCGCTGGATGATCACCAGGCTGGCGCGTGCCCGCTCGCTCAAGTCCGGCTCGCGTTCCAGCAGCGACTCGGTGTACAGCCCAATGGGCGAGATCGCGTTGTTGATGTCATGGGCGATGCCGCTCGCCATCTGCCCGAGCGCGCGCAGGCGCTCTTGCTGCATCAGTGCGCCCTGACTGTGCCGCAGATCTTCGTACGCCGTCTGCAGCGCCTGGTACAGCTGCGCCTGGTTGGACGCCAGCGCGACGTGCTCGCTGAGCTGACGTAGAAACTCGCACTCGCCGCTGCTGAAGCCTTCAGGCTGCCGGCGCGCGCTCAGCAGCACACCGAACACCTCGGTCTGCACGCGCAGCGGCGCGGCCACCAGCGAGTGCAGCCCACCCTGGGTCAGCGCGCGCGCCAACGGCAGCGGCTGGCCGGCGAGATCCGGCTCGTAGACCAGATTGCCCTGCAGGCAGCGCGCCAGGCTGTTCTGGCTGACGTCGATCCGGCCGTGCTCGGCGAGCGACAGTTCGGCCGCGAGCCGATCGCTCTTCTGGCCGATGCTGCTGATGGTAAGCGCCTGCGACTCGGGGTCGCGCAGGCAGATGCAGCAGAGGTCTACCGGCAGACTGTGCTCGACGCTCCCGACTACCACTTGAAAGATGCTGCGCAGATCCTGGCGCTCGGCCACCGCGCGGGTGATCTGATCCAGCAAATTGGTGCGGGCGAGCTGGACCTCGAGCTTTTGCGCTGCCTGCCGCCGCTCGGCGTTCTCGAGCTTCAGCTCCTCGGTCGACTTCAGCAGCTGCACGGTGCGCTCGCGCACCCGTGCTTCCAACTCGAGCTCCCATTGGCGGCGCATCTTCGCCATCGTCAGGTGCGTGCCAACTCGGGCCAGTAGCTCGCGTGCCGAAAACGGCTTGACCAGATAATCGTCGGCGCCGGCGTGCAGCCCCTCGACGGCCGCCCCCTCACCGGCGCGCGCCGACAGCAGAATCACTGGAATTGTCCGCGTGGCCTCGTCGGCGCGTAGCTCGCGCAACAGGCCGAATCCATCGAGTCGCGGCATCATGACATCCGACAGCACCAGATCCGGCGCATCGGTTCGGGCCGCCGCCAGGGCCGCGGCGCCATCGGCTACCGCCGTAACCCGGTACTGATCAGCCAGCAACCGACGCACGTACTCGCGCATGTCGGCATTGTCGTCGGCCCACAAGATTCTTGGCCGACGATCCTCACCGGCCCGCGCGGCCGGCGCAGTGTCCGCAGGCTGGCCCCACTCCAGCGCCTCCGCGACGAATGCGGTCGCGCGCCCCTGAATGCTCGCCGCCGCGCCGCCGGATTCGATGCTCTCGGCCTGCAGATGCTCGCGTCCGGTGCGAATACCGACACTGAAGCGGCTGCCGCTGCCTTCTCGGCTGCTGACCTTGACGTTGCCGCCGTGCAAACGCGCCAGCTCCTGCACCAGGGCCAATCCGATGCCGCTGCCCTCGTGGCTGCGCGACTTGGCACCGCTGACGCGGTGGAATCGATCGAACAGGCGCGGCAGATCGATCGCGGGTATGCCGACCCCGGTGTCTTCGACCACCAGCTCGGCAAAGTCCCCGCGCCAGGTCAGTGCCACACGAATGCCGCCCTGGAAGGTGTGCTTGAAGGCGTTGGAGAGTAGATTGAGAACGATCTTCTCCCACATGTCGCGATCGACGTACGCCAGTTCGGGCAACGGCGGACAGTCCACCGTCAGTGTCAGTCCACCCTTCTCCACAGCCGAACGGAACACGCTGGCCAGCTCCAGGGTATAGGCCGACAGGTTGGTGGCCTGGTAGCGAGCCTCGATCCGCCCGGCCTCGATGCGGGAAAAATCCAGCAGCGTGTTTACTAGCTTGAGCAGACGCAGCGTATTGCGATGTGCGGTCTGCAGTCGCGCGTGCCGGGCCGGCGGCAGGGGTGCGCTGGCTTCCGCCAGCTCGTCCTCCAGCGGGCCGAGCATTAGCGTCAGTGGCGTGCGAAATTCGTGGCTGACATTGGAGAAGAACACGGTCTTGGCGCGGTCGATCGCCGCCAACGCCGCGGCGCGTTCGCGCTCCTCTTCATAGGCGCGCGCATTGGCCAGCACCGTCGCGACCTGGTCAGCGGTGGCGCGAAAGAAGCCGCGGTAGCGATCATCGAGCCTGCGGTGCGGGCTGATGCCGGCGATCAGCAATGCGTACGGTGCGGATTGACCTGGGCGCGACAGCGCCAGGACCAGAGCGCTCTCGGGCCGCGCGCCCCAGCGCCCCATCGGCAGCGGGCCGAAACGCGCCGCCAGATCAGGGATGACCGGGTCGCTGCCGCCGCGAATCACCTCGGTGAGCGGCCATCGCCAGGCACCGGTACAGTCGTCAAGATCGATGCGAGCCGGCTTGGCCGGCCCCACGTAATCGCTCCAGCCGCCGGCGCCGATCAGCCGGGCTTCACCGGTCTCGACGCTCACCGCATACAGCAATGCGAACGGCAGATCGAGCTCATTGGCCGCCAGCACCTGCAATGCGATTCTCGCCGCCTCATCCTCGGTCTTGGCCTCGGCCGCGCGCGCCGCCAGGTCGTGCAGCATGCGCACCTCGCGCTCGCTTTGAACCTTGACCGTGGTTTCCTGCACGGTGTTGAGCAAGCCGCCGACGCGGCCATCATCGCCCGGTACCGGGCTATAAGAGAAAGTGAAATAGGTTTCCTCGAGCATGCCTGCGCTGTTGATGAACAGCTGCATGTCCTCGGTCCAGGTCGCCGGCCCGCCGTTCAGCACGCTTTGGGCCATGGGCCCGGCGACGTCCCAGATCTCCGACCAGATCTGCGCCGCCGGCGCCGCCAGCGAGCCAGGATGCTTGTCGCGCAGAATGGGCCGATAGGCATCGTTATACAGATGCAGCAATTCCGGCCCCCACCACAGCAGCATCGGAAAGCGGCTGCCCAGCACCACGCCGAGCATGGTGCGCAGGCTCTGCGGCCAGCTCTCGATTGGCCCCAGCCGGGTCGAGGACCAGTCGATCGAGCGCATGAGTGCACCCATTTCACCGCCGCCGGCGAGACAGGCGTGATCCGCGGGTTTCAGCGTCGCCATCGCGTTTGCTTCCGCATCTCGGCGACGCTAGCTCATGCGTGCTTGCGAAACTGTGAGCGTGCGCGCAACTCGCGACACTTACTTATACTAAACAATTGGATACGATCCTGACTGCAGAACTTACATGGCGCCCGGCTCACCGGGCGGCGGAGCTTGAGGTGGAAAAGATCTTTGTTTCGGCGGACTCACTGCTGCGCGATTCGATGGAACTCGGGCGCCGCATTGTGCACAGCGGCTTTCGGCCCACGTTCCTGGTCGCCCTCTGGCGCGGCGGTGCACCGATCGGCATCACGGTCCAGGAGGTGCTCGAATACCACGGTATCCCGACCGATCACATCGCGATCCGCACCTCCTCTTATATGGGCCCGGGCGAGCGTTCCAAGATCGTGCGGGTACATGCGCTCGACTACCTGGTGTCGCGACTGTCGGCCGAGGATCAGTTGCTGCTGGTGGACGACGTGTTCGATTCCGGCCTGAGCATCGAGGCGATCCTGAGTGAGCTGGCGAGCCGCTGCCGGCGCAACCTGCCCGATCAGGTGCGTATCGCCACGGTCTATTACAAGCCGGAACGCAACCGCAGTTCGTTGAAGCCGGACTACTTTGTCCATCGGACCGATGCCTGGCTGGTGTTCCCACACGAACTTCGCGGCCTCGAGCGCGCGGAGATCGCAGCCAACAAGCCGGTCGGCCCGGAGTTCTTCGATGCCCCGTAGACCGGTAGAATGAGCCCATGAAATATCTTCACACGATGGTGCGCGTTGCCGATCTGGACGCCTCGCGCCGCTTCTACTGCGACGCGCTGGGATTACGCGAGGTGCGCCGCATGGACAATGACAAGGGCCGCTTCACACTGGTGTACCTGGCCGCGCCGGGCGACGAAGACGCCCAGATCGAGCTGACCTACAACTGGGATACCGAGAGCTATCCCGGCGGCCGCAACTTCGGCCACGTGGCCTACCAGGTCAACGACATCTACGACACCTGCCGGCGGCTGATGCAGCAGGGCATCACCATCAATCGCCCGCCGCGCGATGGCAAGATGGCCTTCATTCGCTCGCCCGACCTGATATCGATCGAGCTGCTGCAAAAGGGCGATGCGCTGCCGCCAAAGGAGCCGTGGCTGTCAATGCCGAGCGTCGGCAGCTGGTAATCAGGCGCGTGCTTCCAGCCGCATCATCAGATCCTCGCGCATACGCAGGTTGATGCGCGCCTCCATCTGCCGCGGACCGGACTGCACGCAGCGCAGCCGTAAGCGCCGCGCCGCCAGGTACAGGTGGATCGCCATCTCGTAGGTGGCAAATGTCTCACCGACGCAATGACGCGGACCGGCTGAGAACGGGATATACGCAAACCGGTGCGGCGCGCTCTGGTTTCCGTCCTCGAAACGCTCGGGGCGGAACTGGTCCGGGTCGGGCCAATGCCGTGGGTCACGCTGCACCACGTACGGACTCATGAAGACATCGGTGTCGGCCGGAGCCTCGAACCCGAGCAGCCGATCGGCGTGCACACAACGACGCGTCAACACCCAGACCGGCGGATACAGACGCAGGGCTTCCATGATGATCTGGTGCGTATAGCGCAGCGATTCGACGCTCGACAGTCGCCAGTCGGACAGCTCGACGGCATCGACCTCGACGTGCAGCTTCGCCTCGACCTGCGGATGTTGCGATAGCAGATACCAGACCGAATTCAGCACCGCCGCGGTGGTTTCGTGGCCAGCCACGATGATCGACATGACCTCGTCGATCAGCTCGCGGTGCGACATGGCCGAGCCATCGCCGCGATCGCGCGCGGCCATCATCATGCCGAGCCAGTCGCCTTCGCCGGCGGACGAGGCGCCGGACTCACGCCGCGTGATCATGTCGTCGACGTGACGGCCGAGTTGGCGGAATCGAAACGCAAATCGCAGGTCGCGAGCCGACTCTTCGGTCAGCAGCGCAAACGGATTGGACCCCAGGTCCGCGCACAGACGATCCAAATCCGTTCCCAGCGTGGCCCGTAACACCACCTCCAGGGCGCTCTCGCTGGTCTCGCGGGTGATGTTCAGCTCGGCGCCGCGCTCGGCCTTGTCTGCCCAGCCCGCGAGCCGGCGGCGCGTGGCGTCCACGATCAGCTCGCCAAACTGCTCCACGCGCGAGCGCTGGAACATCGGCTGCATCATCCGGTGCTGGCGCTTCCAGGTCTCCCCTTCGCTAACGATGATGCCGTCGCCCACCAGTACGCGCACCCGATCCAGACCCGCCCCGACGGTGTAGCTGCGGTGATTCGATACCAACACGCGTTTGATGGTTTCCGGGTCGGCGACGACCCAGGTGTCACGGCCGCGACCCGGGGCGTACACGCGGTAGATGTCACCGAACTCGGCGCCAAACTGCGTCATCTGCTCCAGCGAGTCGTCCGTGGTGCCAACGTCGAACTGCGCGTGCGCGCAGGGCGGGCGCGGCGGATTGCCGTCGTTCGAGGTCATGCAGTCAATATAGCCCGCCGCGACCGTTTGTTACCATGGCGCCCTGGCCTCACCGGAGCATCGACATGATTCAGTACTGCAGGGCGCGCGGGTGTCGCGTGGTGATCACCGCCGTTGCGATGGTCGCAACCTTGAGCGCATGGACCGATGCGCTGCCCGCCTCCGGCCCGGTCCCCGAGGGTATGTGGAATCTGTCGGACCTGTATCCGACCGCGCAGGCCTGGACCGAAGCCTACACGCGACTGCACACCACCACCGAGGCACTGGATGGCTACAAGGGCACGCTGGGCAACAGCGCCGCGGCCATGTTCGCCGCGTTCGATGCGATCAGCGCAGTGGACCGCGAGGCGGCGCGGCTCGCGATCTATGCCAACCTCAAGGCGGACGAGGATCTGCGCAACGCCGACAATCAGGAACGGCGGCAGCAAGGCCAGGCGCTGGCAACGCTGATCTCGGAGAAGACCTCGTGGGTCGCTCCCGAGGTCATCAAGCTGGGTGCCGATACCGCGCATCGGTTCGAGACCGAAGATGCGCCGCTGGGGCAGCGTTTCGACTTCTTCCTCGAGGACACGCTGCGCGCGGCACCGCATACGCTGGACGATCAGACCGAAGGGGTGCTGGCATCGGCCGGTACCGTGCTGCAGCAGCCGGTTACCGTGCGTGACCTGTTGGCCGATGGCGAGTTGCCGATGCCGACCATCACGTTGTCGGGAGGCGTCAAGGCGCATCTGGATACTGCCGGTTACAGCAAGTACCGCTACCTGCCCAACCGGGCGGACCGCAAGCGCGTCTTCGATGCCTTCTGGGGCGCCTGGCTGCCCTATCAGGGCACGCTCGGGGCGCTGCTGGGCGCACAGGTGATGGGCGATGTCTTCACCGCCCATGCCCGCAAGTTCTCCAACTCGCTCGAGGCCGCGCAGTTCAGCGACAACATGCCGGCGGCCGTGTATCAGACCCTGGTCGGACAGACCAACGCCGCGCTGCCGACCCTGCACCGGTACCTTCGTCTGCGGGCACGACTACTCGGCATCCAGGGTCCGATGCGCTACTACGACACCTACCCGCCGATCCTGGCTCTCAAGCCGACGCCCAAATTTTCGGTGGCCGATTCCGAGCGCCTGACCCTGGCGGCGCTGCAACCGCTCGGTGATGACTATCTCAATCTGCTGCGTCAGGGCTTCGCCGGGCAGTGGATGAACGTCTATCCACATCCGGGCAAAGCCAACGGCGCCTATATGAGTGGCGCTGCCTACGATGTGCATCCGTATCTATTATTCAACAACAACGACAACTACGAGTCGCTGTCGGCGTTCGCACACGAGTGGGGTCACGCCGTGCATACGCTGCTGGCCGACCGGGCGCAGCCGTTCGACAAGGCCAGCTATTCGACCTTTATCGCCGAGTCCGCCTCGATCGGCAACGAGATGCTGCTCAATGACTACATGGTGGCGCACGCGTCGACCAATGCGGAGAAGCTCTTTTATCTGGGCCAGGGCCTGGATTCGATCCGGGGAACCTTCTTCCGCCAGGTGCAGTTTGCCGAATTCGAGCTCGCGATCCACCAGGAAGTCGAACAGGGTCGCGCGCTGTCGGGCAAGCGCATGACCGAGATCTATTGCGGTCTGCTGCGCAAATACTATGGCGAAGCCGACGGTGTCATGAAGATCGATCCGCGCTACTGCATTGAGTGGGCGTTCGTGCCGCACTTCTTTCGCGATTTCTACGTCTACCAGTACGCGACCTCGATGGCAGGGGCGGCCTACATGACCGATGCCATTCTGAAGCAAGGCGAGCCGGCCCGGGAGCGCTTTCTGACCCTGCTGCGCGCCGGCGGCTCCGATTACCCGTACGAACTGTACAAGCGTGCCGGTATCGACATGGCGACCCCGGCGCCTTACCAGGCGCTCATGGCCCGGATGAATCGCATCATGGACCAGATCGAGGAATTGACCCCCAAGCCGCACTGACGGCGGGCAGTCCCTACTCTTATAGATAGGGCAGCAGCAGGTGGGCGGCGTTATCGCGCAGCCGCGCCGGCAGGCGGCGCCGGTCCAGATCCGCGCGAGTGAGCGGCGTGGCCTGATTGGCCGCGATGCGCGCTCGCACCTGGTCGACCAGATCCGCCTGGTAGACCTCGAGATTGATCTCAAAATTCAGCCGAAAGCTGCGCAGATCCCAATTGGCGCTACCGATGAAGCACCAGATGTCATCCACAGTCATCAGCTTGGAGTGATCAAATGGCGCCGGGTGCGTCCAGACGCGGCAACCCGCGGTCAGCAGTGGCCCGATGTGGGCCCGCATCGCCCAGTCGACACTCGGGTGGTTGCTGTGCTCGGGCAAAACGACATCGACCGCGACGTCGCGCATCGCGGCCAGCGCCAGCGCTGTGATGATGCGATCGTCCGGAAGGAAATAAGGCGTCATGATCTGCACCGAGGAGCGCGCGCAGGCCAGCGCCTCCAGCACCAGAAACTCGATTTTCTCCAGATCCTGATCCGGGCCGGAGGTCACGACCCGCACCAGGCTGTCCCCGGCGGCCGTGAGGGGTGGATACCACGCCGGACCGGTGAGCGACTCTCCGGTTGCGAACTGCCACTGCCCTGCAAATGCCTCGGTCAGCTGCGCCACTACCGGGCCTTGAAAACGGAAGTGCGTATCGAGCACCGTGTGTCGCGGATGATCGGCCACCAGGTTTTCGTCACCGATGTTCAACCCCCCGGTAAATCCAGTGCGGCCGTCGACGCACAGAATCTTGCGATGGCTGCGCAGATTCAGGAACGGCATGCGCCATGGCAGGGCCGAGTGCATGAAGCGCGCCACCGGTATCCCCTCGCGGCGCAGCCTTCGGTAGCTGGCCGATCGCAAGTAGCCGCCGCCATAGCCGTCGATCAGCACGCGCACTGCGACCCCGCGCCGCTGCGCACGCTGCAGCGAGGTGATGAACTGGCGCCCGATTCCATCGGCGCGAAAGATGTAGCTCGACAGGCCGACGCTGGTTGCCGCACCGTCTATCGCCGCCATCATCTGTGGATAGGCAGCATCGCCGTTGCGAAGCATCTGCACCGCGTTGCCGCTCTGCACGTTGCGACGGCTGATGCGTCGCGCCGCCAGTTCCAGGCCGGCCAAGTGTCGGCAGCCCGGCGGTCCCGGAGAGGCTTCAATCACCAGTTCATCGACCGCCCCGCCCATGGCGCGGGCGCGTCGGCGCACGCGATTGATCCCGAGCAGCAGGTACAGCACGCTGCCGATCACCGGCGCGAGCCACGCCAGGCCGATCCAGGCCACCGCTGAGCCCGGATTGCGGTTGTTCGCCAGCACGTGCAGCGTCACCGCGACGGCCAGCCCCAGATGGATGACCGACAGGATCAGGGGCGCGTAGGGCGCGAGCAGCAGTGGCATTGCTGGTGTTACCGCGCCTTCAGCGCCACAGCTTGTGGGCTCGCAGCTCGCCTTCTGCCAGCGAAATGGACGCCTCGGAGTAGCGCATCTCGAAATATCTCAGACGCTTGTAGAGCGCGTAGTGGGCCGCCAGGTAGGCCGCGATCCAGCCGCGCGTGCCGTCCAGAAACGCCAGCCGCAGCAGGTAATCCTTGAGAAACGTCAGCACGAATAGCAGCGGCCAGAGCAGCGGCCAGTTGCCGCGCCCACGATCGCGCCAATCCAGCGCCTTGAGCTCGGCATAGCGCAGGTATTTGAGCTGCTGATGCACCAGCGTCGGATTCAGGTAGTGCATGAAAGGCGGCTCGAAACTGCGCTCGGCACCGCTGTATTGCAGTGCCTCGTGCACGCGCCCTTCGTCCCATCGTGCCCGCGCCCGCTGATAGATGCGCGGCTTGCGCTCGTGCACCAGTGGACGGTACCAGCGCAGCGGCCGCCCCATGAACCACGCCGTACGATACAGCACGCCGACAGCGTTCGACTCGATCAGCTCGGGCAGGCGTCGTTCTAGCACCCGCGCCAGCTCGGGGGTCAGGGTCTCATCGGCGTCCAGCGACAAAATCCAGTCGTGGCTGGCCTGTGCCGCGCCGAAGTTGCGCTGCGCTCCGTATCCAAGCCATGGTTGCTGGATCACGCGGGCGCCGCGAGCTGCAGCGATGCGGCAGGTATCATCATCGCTGCCGCAATCCACGACCAGCTTCTCCGCGGCGAAACTCACGCTGTCGAGACAGCGGGCGATAGTACCGGCCTCGTTGTAGGTGATGATCACCAGGCTGATCGGGTGCTTGGGCGCTGACACCATCGTTGTTCTATCCGCCGTCGCCGCCCGTCATAACGCTCTGCCATGCCTCCAGCACCTGCTCGGGGCTAATGTAACGCATCGAGCGCCGGCCTTCGTGTTCCCCGACCACGCACCGGACCACGGCCTGCCGGCCACGCGGCGCATACATGAATGGCTCGGTGGTGCCAAAGATTGTGACCACGCGTCCGCCCACGGCTGCGGCCACGTGCGCCGGCCCCGTATCCACCGAAATCATGCCGACGGCCCGCTGCGCCAGGCCGATCAGGCGCGACAACGACAACTCGTGGACCACGTCATAGGCCTGTTCGATCTTCGCGAGTCGCAGGATCTCACGGTTGAGCGCGGACTCGGCCGGCACTCCCAATAGCAGCAGAGCATGCTGCGGGTGCAGCGCCCGCAGGCCGCGCAGCACCTGCGCCCAGTTGTGCTCGGGCCAGTACTTGGAATTGCTGCGACGTCGGCGCAAGCCGCGGCGCATGGTGCGCTTGTTGCCGGCCTGCATCAGGATCAGCGGGCGCTCGCCCCACGGCCGGCTGCGCGCCCACGCCTCGACCTCGCGCCGCTGTGCCTCGGTCACGATTAGCTCGCCGAATGCATCGTCGCTCGGCGGGCGATGATCCTGGCCGCCGAGAACCGCCGGGTCGCGATAGGCAAATCGCAGCCAGCGCTCGCAGAAGTGCGAGCCCGTCAGTCCGGGCAGGTTCTCGTGGTGGCACCAGTGCGCCGGCGTCCAACCGGCGCGCAGCAGCAGTTCGCAGATCTTGTCGTTGTCGTGATCGCACAGCCAAGTCGGTCCCGGGCCGCGCTGCTGCAGCGAGCGTACCAGGCGCTGCTGCGCGCTGCTGAGCCAATACCAGGCCTTGCGGCTGCGAAGCAGCAGGATCTCGCCGACACCGGGCTGCTCTCGCAGCAGCTCGCTCGTCCAGGGCGCCGCCGCGATGATATCCACGGGCTGCCCGAAACGCCGATGCAAGTGGCGGATCGCCACGCTGAGCATCACCATGTCGCCAAGCGCGCCGACGCGCACCAGCAGCGGCCGCGGATTCAACGTCGCGCCACGCTGCGCTGCTCATGCAGTACATCGGTAAGATCGCTGAGCGCGCCCGATACGCGCGCCGCGAACCCCTGTTTGTTGGCGATGAACCAGCGGCGCGCAGCCTCACCGAAGCTAGCGAGTTGTGCGGTACTCAGATCCTGGGCCCGCAGCACCGCGGCCGACATGGCCGACTCGTCAAAGCGCGCGATCCGCACCAGATTATGGGCCGCGCCGAACCGGGCGGGCACCAGCAACCCGCGCTCGGGCTCGACCAGTTCGTTCATCGGCGGCGCGTCGGTGGTCAGCGTGACGGCACCGACACTCATGGCTTCGGCGATGTAGTGGCCCCAACCCTCGGCCTCCGATATGCAAAGATGGAAGCGGTGGGCATTTTGCAGCGTGCGGATCTCCTGGTCGCTGAGATAGGCACGCTCGTACACAATGTTGGCGGGCTCGCCATTCAGGCTAGCGGTGCGATCCGCCGCATCTTCCCGGCACTGCACGACCGTCAGTCGCGGCCACTCCGGGTGCCGGCGCCACAGCCCCAGCAGATGATTGGTGCCCTTGAGCGGACTGCGACCGGCCAAGTGCAGGAAGTACGGCAGCCGGGGCACCGCCCCCTGCAGACGATCCTCGCTGTCGAATCCGATCGGCCAGCAACGCAGACCGCGCGCCGCAAATACCTCGCGCGCCATCCGCGTCTTGGTCCAGGCTCGGTCGATGACCGCAAGCATCGCCAGGTCGCGCCGATCGGTCCACTCCGGGTTGGGTACCAGTACGTTGCAGCGCGCCTGGTGCACGAATTGCGGCCACACGTGCTCGAGCATGACGTTGACATCGAACCGTGGCACGCGGCTGGTGCCGTGTCGGCGGCGCGCGCGCATCGCAAGGCGAGTCAGCAGCGAGCGCCGACGCCGGCGGTCGTCACGCTCGCACGCATGCACGCTGACCTGGCAGCCGCTGGCGATCAGCGCGGACTCGAGCAGGCTCAGATCGCGCGTCAAGCCGACGCCATTGGATTTGCCGATCAAACGGACCGTGAGCGGCCGCGTGCCGACCGGATCGGGCTCGGGCGCGGCCATCAGGACTGGCGCCCAATCGGCGCGCGTCGAGCCCACAGCAGCCCGACACATAGCATCAGTAAGCTGGCGACATCGAATGCTCCGCCGCCTCCGCCGCTGCCACCGGCACTGGCGGGGTTGACCGTCAGGCGGATGGAGGCGGAATTGCTGCCTGCCGGACCGGTGCAGCTGAGCGCGTAGCTGGCGGTTCCGCTCGCGGTGGGCGTCACACTCTGGCTGCCGCTGGTGGCCTTGTCGCCCGACCAGCTGCCCGAGGCACTGCAGCCACTGGTGCTCACCGACGACCAGCTCAGCGTTGCGCTGGCGCCAAGCGTTATCGCAGCCGGACTCAAGCTGAGCGAAGGCGGCGGCGGCGGCAGCTGCGCCAGCGCCGCATCGGCCTGCACAAAACCGTAGCCGCTATCGAAGTTCACGCTGCTCGCCATCGGCGCGGCACCCAGCTCCAGTGCGGTGACGATCTGAGCGGGGCTCCAGGCCGGATTGGCCTGCATCATCAGCGCGGCGGCTGCCGCCACATGCGGGGCCGCCGCCGAAGTGCCGAAGAAGTCCGGCAGCGCGGCGTTGTCGACACAGCCGGCGATCGTGCTGGTCACGTGCTCGATGAAGCCGAGGAAGGTGTCGTTCACTCCGTCCGGACCCACGAGCTCAGGTTTTTGGCGCACGCTGGGCATGCTCAGTCGCACGCCCGCGGCGCTGAACAGGATCGGCGCACCGCCGGCCGACGAATACGACTCCAGCGTGGCCGGCGTGGTGCCGCAACGTGGCGTCTGCAGATAGAAGGCCGCACCGACAGCGGTCGCCCCGGCCGCCCCCGGATGACCCTGCAGCGTGGCACTCTGTGTATCAAAGCTATTGATCGACACCGCCGCGCCGTTGCCCTCGAGGACGAACTTGATGCGGCCAGGCATCGAGCCACTGGCCAAGCCGATCTGGACGTTCAGATTGACCACGCCGGAGTAGCCGCTGGCACTGGCCGGATTGCCCACGACGAGGATCTGCACCGGGTCCACGCCGGTGGCGTTCGGACCGGTGCAGGTGCTTGAACCGCCGGCGGCCTGGAAGTTGATCTGATCGATTCCAACCGATCCCAGGACACACAGATCGATGGCGCTGGTCGCCCCTCCGCTGCTAGCAGCGCCAGTCAAGTAGGGCTGATCCCACTCCACCACCAGCGCCACGAATTCCCCGGGGTACAGCGCGGGGATCGTGATTGGCAGCATCGTGGACGTGCTGGCTCCGCTGGAATCGAAGTTCAGCAGCTGCTCGCCGGCATTGGGCCCCGACCCCGCCGTTACCGGGAAAGCCGGCGCCGTGTTCTCGTACGAGAATCGACCGTCGTTGCCCGCCGAAGAGAAATATGCAACGCCGGTGGCAGCTACCTGATCGATGGCCTGCGCCACGATGCCGTCCTGGAAGAACGGCTCGTCGAAGTATCCGACATCGTCGTCGATGATCTTCGCCCCCGCAGCGGCCAGCTGGCCGATGCCGCTGGCGAAATCGGCCTCGCTATTCTCGGCGGTGTAAAAGGCCAGCCCCGCAGCTGGCGCGATCGCATGCACGATCTGCAGAATGGAGCGGCCTTCATCGCCGAACGGGGGCAGCTCCGGCGCGCCGTAGTTCAGACACGAGGCCTCCTTCAGGACCGCGACGCCGGCCGGCAGTGCACCGCTGTTCTGATCGTCGGCGTAAGTGGCCGTGAATCCATTGAGTGCGTAGCCGCTGTACCCCGACCTCGGCACGCCGCTCGTGGCGTAGGTGGCATAGCAATTGAAGCTGTCGGACAGCACACCGACGGTGATCCCGGCGCCGGTGAGACGTGGGAAGCTGGTACGGATCGCCGCGCTGCCTTGGGCAAAGTCGCCCTGCGTGGCCACCGGGCCCGCGCGCCGGTGCGGCATCGAGGCACGTGCAAACCGCAACGACGCCAGTCGCGCGGCCCGGCCAAGCTGATCCACCGGCAGCCAGCCGCCGACGTCGTTGGCGAACATCGCCGGGTCGCGCAGGCCGAGCTCCCCGAGCTGGCTGCGCAGCGCGTGCGGGTCGGCATCGGTGACGGCATCGATGAGCACCTCCGGCGCGGTGCGCGGCGCGACCAGGCGCAAGCGCGCCGCCGGATTGAGCGCGCGCAGGCCGGCGAGCGAGTGATCCGCGGACCGGTCCGCGTAGTGGTGCGCGATTTGCGCCAGGGTGCCGTCGAGACGGGCGAAGGCAGCGTTCTCGGCCGGCGTCGACTGCGGCGCGGCGCCGTACACCTGCAGCCGCGGAACGGCCGCCAGGGCAGTGTCCAGCGCCTGCGCACCCTGGGGGTCAGCGCCGATGAGCAGGATTGCCGCGGTGACCAGCGCGAGCACGGCCCCCGAGCGGATATGGCGCCCCGACATGCGAGCTACTCCTGTCAAAGATACGGCACCCCGGTTGGTGCTGAGATTAATCTATCAGGACCTGAGCAACACCAGGAGCGACTCACTGGGCCGCTGCGACCGCTGGTAGGCTCATGAGCCCGTCGCCGAATTCGCCGATCGCACAGATGATGTGATAGAAGCTGCTGGCCGGCGCGGGCTCGATGACAAACTGGCCGTCCGCTTTGAGTCGGTCATGCCATAGACCCGGAGCGTCACTGCGCAGATATCGTCGCAGCCCCACGGCGGCCTTGGTAGCGACCTGCCAATAACCCGATTCGCCGGTCGTCGCCGCCAATCGCACTGCTGCCTTTAGGCGCTCGGTTTGGGGCCACAGACGTGCCTCGGCGTTGTGGATGTTGAAGTCGTCCAGCAGCTCGTTGATGGCAACGTCTGCGCGGACTCCGTACGTTTCCCCGATCTGAGCCAGACGTCGGGCGGCCTGAAGGGCATCGGTCTCAATGGCACTTCTCCAGCACAGCAGCAGCCATGACCACTCGAACTGATGTCCAGGCTCGACGAGGCGCCCCGCGACACCCGGCAATGGCCGCCACTGCCGATCGAACTGCTCGCGCAGCGCGCCCGTGCGGGCATCAATGAAATGCCGCAGCGCAAGCGCGACAATCTCATCGGCCAATGTGCGCCACACCGCCTCATCACTGACCGAACACCAGCTCAGCGCCGCCTCGAGCAGATGCATGTGCGGATTGGACAGCAGCGGGAGCGTGTCGGGCAGGCCCGAGAAAAAGCCCGGGCCTGGCGCACTCAGGTGCCTGTGCAGTGCCTGGCACAGCTCGCGCGCCGTCACGATCAGTTCTGGATCCGGGCCCCCGATCTTCTGGCACTCGGCCAGCGCCAGCAGCACAAAAGCCTGGTCATACAGAAAAACGCGCTCATCGAGCACGCTCCCGTCGGCGGCCACCAGCGTTCGAAACAGACCGTCGGCACGGCGGTAGTGGCGCAGGAAGTATTCCACGCCGGCGCTCACCAGGTGCTGGGCTTGGGCGGAGTCCCAACCGAGGCGCATGGCGCGCGCGAAGGTGTAGATCTGGCGAACCTGCACTCGGGCGCGTCGCGGCAAGTCTGCGACGGGACCGGCCGCCGTCAGTTTCTCGTGGAAGCCGCCATGGATCGGATCGTAGCCGTCGCGTGCCCAGCGCGGCAGCGCATCGGTCAGCAACCATTGCCGTAACGCCCGGTATTCGGCCTGCGCCGATTCAGGGGGCGACATAAGCGCTGGGAACCAGCAGAGCCACGGCCCAAGTGTCAGGACGCTGCGCGCGCGATGGGCCTGCCATAGGATCTACACTAACCCGGCAGCCGAGCGCTGCGCCGCAAAATCCGCTGCCAGCGCCAGAGCGCCCAGGGGCCCGGCGCGCGTACCGAGGCCGGGCGGCACCACGTACGCATCCATCCCCCCGCCCAACTGCGGAATGTTCAGATAGCCGTTGAGGTTCGTCGCCAGCGAGCTGCGGATGCGTGGGAATAGGTGTGGCTGCGCGCTGAGCACGCCCCCGCCCATCACGATACGTTGCGGAGCCATCAATAACACCAGGATGTGCGCCAGCTGGCCCAACGCTTGTGCGACCGTATCCCAGATCGGGCTGTCCCGAGGCAGGTCCATGGCCAGCCCGCCGCTGCGCGCTTCTATCGCCGGACCGGAGGCCAGACCCTCGACGCAGTCGCCGTGAAATCGGCAGTTTCCGGGCCAGCAATCTCCAACCGCGCGCGCGACGCGCACGTGTCCGAGTTCGGGATGGTGACGGCCCAGAAATGGCGCTCCGGCGACCACCACACCCACGCCGACGCCGGTGCCCACCGTGACATAGGCAAAGTCGGTCAATCCTCGGGCGCCGCCCCACCGACCCTCGGCCAGCGCCGCCCCGATCACGTCAGTGGTGAAGCCGACCTGCAGCCCAAACCGCTGGTTGAAGAAGCCCGCTAGATCCACGTCCTTCCAGCGCTCTTTCGGAGTGTTACCAATACGGCCGTAGGTGCGCGACTCGCGCCGCAGATCGATCGGGCCGAACGCGGCCACGCCGATCGCCGCCAGGTCGGCGGTAGCGATGCTCCAGCGCTGCAGCACCTCCGCGATTGCATTTAGCGTCGGTGCGGGATCTCCGGTGGGGACGATCTGCTGCTCACGAACATCGTCCGGGCCGGTGCCGAGTACGCAGACGCACTTCGTGCCCCCCATTTCCACACCGGCGTAGATCGCTGTCGACATGACCTGTAGCACCACGGCGGATCGCTGCGCTAGGCTGCGCGGCGCGATGAAATCGCGATTCGCCTGGATTTCATCCGTCAGCTCCCCATTCTAACCTGGGATCAAGCCCTGATCGACACTATGACGCGCCAGCGCCGATCGGAACGTTGCGCTGGCACGCGTGGACGTGCAGGCTCGCGCCCCATGATCGCATCTCGAACCGGACTTCACCGGCTGGCGTGCCTGGCCGCGATACTGTTATCGGCGGCGGCGGCTGGCGGCGGCCCTGAAGGCAGCGCGGTGATTCACCCGCTGCAGTGGCCGGCCACGGCGCGCACGGCGCCCCTGGATCCTGGCACCGAGCAGTTCGTCGACCAGCTGCTCTCGCAGCTGAGCATCGAGGAGAAGGTCGGGCAGCTGGTGCAGGCCGACATCGGTTCGATCAAGCCCGAGGATCTGCGCCAATACAAGCTCGGTTCCATTCTGGCGGGCGGCAACGCGGCGCCCGGCAATAATGTCCGCAGCCCGCCGGCGCGCTGGCTCGATTTGGCAGATGCGTTTTACCGCGCCTCGGTGAGCGATCCGCCTGCATCCCACCCCGCCATCCCTGAGCTGTTTGGCATCGATGCGGTGCATGGTGACTCGCGCATTCCCGGCGCCACGGTGTTTCCGCAAAACGTCGGTCTCGGGGCGGCCGGCGACCCGGCACTGATCGAACAGATCGGTCAGGTCACGGCCGAGGAGATCGCGGCCACGGGCCTCGACTGGACCTTCGCCCCGACGGTCGCGGTGGTGCGCGATGTGCGCTGGGGGCGCTCGTACGAGAGCTATTCCGAGCATCCGGCCTTGGTCGCGAGCTACGCGCGTGCCATGGTGTCGGGGCTGCAGGGTGAGCTTGGCACCAACCAGTATCTGGCGCCTGGTCGCACGCTGGCTACCGTCAAACATTTTCTAGGCGACGGCGGCACCCTCGACGGTCGCGATCAGTTCGACAACCTGTCGGACGAGCGCACGCTGCGCGAGCTGCACGCTGCGGGCTATCCGGCAGCCATCGAAGCCGGGGCGCTCACCGTGATGGCCTCGTACAACAGCTGGCACGGCGTCAAGATGCACGACGATCGCGCCTTGCTCACCGATGTGCTCAAGGGCCGCTGGCAATTTCCCGGCTTCGTGGTCGGCGACTGGAACGCGCAGGAAGAGCTGCCGGGCTGCACCAAGTTTGATTGTCCGGACATGCTGCTCGCCGGTGTGGACATGTACATGGCGCCCGACAGCTGGCGCCAGATTTACGCCAACCTGCTGGTCGAGGTGCGCTCGGGCCGCATACCGATGGCGCGTCTGGACGACGCCGTGCGCCGGATACTGCGCGTCAAGGCCATGATGGGCCTGTTCGCCAAGGGCGCTCCCAGAGAGCGGCCCGGCGCCGGTCACTTCGATCAGCTCGGCAGCGTCTCGCACCGGGCCGTGGCCCGCGAGGCGGTGCGCAGATCGCTGGTGCTGCTTAAAAATAACGGCCACATCCTGCCGCTCGATCCGCACGCGCGCGTGCTGGTGGCCGGCGCCGGCGCCGACGACATCGGCATGCAGTGCGGCGGCTGGACCATCGACTGGCAGGGCGATCACAACAGCAACGCCGATTTCCCCGGCGGCACCTCGATCTTCGCCGGCATCCGTGCTGCCGTCGAGGCGGCCGGCGGCACGGCGACCTTGAGCCCGGACGGCAGCTTCCAGCAGCGCCCTTCGGTCGCGATCGTGGTGTTCGGCGAAATGCCGTACGCCGAGTTTGAGGGCGATCGCGAGACGCTCGAATTCTCTCCGCACGATCGCAGCCAGTTGCAGATCCTGCAGCGGCTGTATCAGGGGCACGTTCCGATCGTCAGCGTATTTCTGTCCGGACGCCCCATGTGGGTCAATCGCGAGCTCAATCTGTCGAATGCGTTCGTGGCGGCATGGTTGCCCGGGACCGAGGGCGCCGGGGTCGCCGACCTGCTGTTTCGCCGACCCGATGGTGTGGCGAGTCCGGATTTCACCGGCCACCTGAGCTTCTCCTGGCCCGCGACTGCGATGCCGGTGACGTTTTCGGATTCGGATGCCGTGAGCGGCGCGCAGTTCGCCCGCGGCTATGGACTGTCGCTGACGCGCTCCTCCGAGTTGCCGCGCCTGTCCGAGGATCCCAGGATTCCACCCGAACTGCTGGTGCGAGATACCTATTTTCATGCCGCGCACGTGACCGCTCCCTGGTCGATCTATGTGAGCGATTCGGCGGGGGGCGTGCGCCTGACTACGGCCTCCCAGCCCAGTCCCGGCGGCGCTGTCAGCGTGCAATTGCAGCCACCCGTGGTACGCGCCAGCTGGTCGGGCCACGGCGCCGGCGTGTTGTCGATTGGCGGCCGCGCCGTCGACCTGCGCGCCAGCGCGAACGCCGGGGCGGTGCTGAGCGCGCGCTACCGAGTCGAGTCGCATCCACGCCAGCCGGTGCGCGTCGGCGTCAGCTGCGAGGCCCCCTACGGTGCCAGCGCGCCGGTGGACTGGTCGCTATGTGGTACGCGCAGCGGCGCATCGCTCGATCTGACTACCAATTTCAATGCCGCGCCAATCGGCGCCTGGCAGACTTTGTCGATTCCGCTGCAGTGCCTGCAACGCGACGGGGCGGACCTGTCGCACGTCGCCTCAGCGCTGCAAATATCGACCAGCGGTGCCTTCGCGCTGAGCCTGTCGGAGGTGCGCCTGGTGCCCGCAGCGGGCAAGCCGCGCTGTCATTGACCAAAGGCGCTAGCGAGCGCGCCGGCCGATGAAGGCCTGAAAGCGCGCCTGCGCTTCCGGGCTCGCCAAGCGCTCGGCAAATGCACGGCACTCAGCCTCGATTACCGCGAGCATCCGCTCCGGCTCGCGCATCAGGCGGCGCGTGGCCTGCAGCGAGTGTCGCGGCTTCTCCGCCAGCCGTTGGGCCGCCGCCTGCGCTCGCTCCCTGACCTCGGCCGCTGGCACGGCGGCATTGGCCAACCCGTAGCGCTCGGCGGTGCGTCCGTCCAACACCTCTCCCAGCGCAAACAGCGCGAACGCGCGCACGTGCCCGATGCGGGCCGGCAGCAGCAGGCTTGAGGCCGCCTCCGGCACCAGGGCCAGATCGACGAACGGCGTGGATAGTTGCGCGTCCTGCGCTACGTAGACCAGGTCACAGTGCAGCAGCAGCGTGGTGCCGATGCCGACCGCCCGCCCTCGCACCGCAGCCACCAGCGGCTTGTCGAAGCTCGCCAGCGCGCGCAGAAAGCGGAACACCTCCGACTGCGACAACGGAGCGTTCGCCGCAGCAAGAGCAACGAAATCGCCGATGTCGTTGCCGGCGCAGAAATCGTCGCCCTCGGCGTCCAGCAGCACGGCATGGACCGTCGGCTGCGCACTGGCCTGTTCCAGCGCCGCGCTGAGCATCCTATACATCGGCATGCTCAGAGCGTTCTTCTTCTCGGGCCGGGCCAGGGTCAGTGACATAAGACCGGCTTCGGTCCGACTTCGTACCAGCGTCGCTGTCATATCAATCACCTCGCTGTCCGCTGAGCGCACTCGCCGCCAGGAGATGCTAGCGCGTAGCTCGCGGCGCTGACATCCTGTGAAGCCATGGCGAGCCTGGCGGGCAAGATCTTGTTCATCACCGGTGCCTCGCGCGGCATCGGTCTGGCAATTGCCGTGCGTGCCGCCCGGGATGGTGCCCGGGTCGCCATCGCCGCCAAGACCAGCAGCCCGCATCCGAAGCTGCCCGGCACCATCCACACCGCGGCTGAGCAGGTGCGCGCCGCCGGCGGGGAAGCCCTGGCGCTCGAGTGCGATATCCGCTTCGAGCAGCAGATCGAAGCGGCGGTGGCGAGCACCGTGGAGAGGTTCGGCGGCCTCGACATCTGCGTCAACAACGCCAGTGCCATCAGCCTGACATCCACGCTGCAGACCGATCCCAAGCGCTACGACCTCATGCACCAGATCAACGCCCGCGGTAGCTTCATGGTATCGCGGGCCTGCGTTCCGCATTTGCGCCGGGCCGCCAACCCGCACGTGCTGATGCTGTCGCCACCGCTGAACCTGGTGCCGGAGTGGTTCGCGGCGTATGCGGCCTATGCGCTGACGAAGTACTCGATGAGCATCTACGCGATGGCGATGGCGCAGGAGTTTCGTGCCGACGGCATCGCCTTCAACACGTTGTGGCCGCAAACCATCATCGACACCGCCGCGATTCGCAATCTGCTCGGCGGCGAGTCGGCCGTGCGTCGCAGCCGCAAGCCCGACATCGTGGCCGATGCCGCCCACGCCATCCTGACCAAGCCGAGCCGCGAATTCACCGGCCGACATTGCATCGATGAGCAGGTGCTGGCCGACGCCGGAGTGACTGATTTCTCGGCCTACCGCACCGAACCGGGCACCGACGCGCTCACGCCGGACCTGTTTGTGCCGTGAAGTCCGACCGCAGCAACACCGTTCGTGCCGGCGCCGCCGATGAGCTTGGCGCGGCCGGATCGAAGACCGCCCTGCGCCTGGGCCGCGCCCAGTTCTCCGAGCTTGCCTCCGCGCTGCAGTCCGAGTGGCTGGTGACCAACGGCATCGGCGGATTTGCCTGCGGCACGGTCGCGCAGGCCAATACCCGCCGTTACCATGGACTGCTGGTGGCATCACTGCGGCCGCCGCTGGAGCGTGTGCTGATGCTTGCCAAGGTCGATGCCCGGCTGCGCTACGCCGGCTCCGACTGGGAGCTGGGATGCAACGAGTTCGCCGATGGCACCGTCTCGCCGCGCGGATTTCAGCTGCTGAGCGCGTTTGGCATCGAACTGGGCACTCCGACCTGGACCTTCCAGTGCGGCGATGCCCTGCTGCGACAGCGTCTCTGGATGAGCCGGGGCAGCAACACCTGTTACCTGAGCTACACGCTGGTGAGCGCGACCCAGGCCGCGGAACTCGAGCTGCTGCCGTTGTGCACCTACCGCGACTATCACTCACACGCCAGCGGCGGCTGGCAGATCGAAGTCGAAGCGGCAACGCGCAGCCTGACGATTCGGGCCTTTCCGGGTGCGCGCGCCTACGCGGTCGCGGTCGATCGTGGCGAACTGGTGGCCGGAACGGACTGGTACTGGGGCTTCAGGCATCGGGCCGAAATCGAGCGGGGTCTGGATGCGTATGAAGACCTCTACAAGCCGGGCGCATTCCGGGTGCGACTCGCTCCCGGGCAGAACGTCACGCTGACAGCCAGCGCCGAACGCGGCACGCTCGAGCCCGGCCGCAAATCGTTGCGACGCGAATCGCTGCGGCGCCGAGCCCTACTGCGGGTTGTGCCCGCCAGCGCGCCGCGGTGGATTCATCAGCTCACCCTCGCGGCCGATCAGTTCATCGTCCAGCGCGGCAGCGACGCCAACGGCAGCGGCACGACGGTGCTAGCGGGCTATCCGTGGTTCGGCGACTGGGGGCGTGACACCATGATCGCACTGCCTGGGCTAACCCTCTGCACCGGCCGCGCTGCGGATGCGGCGGCGATTCTGCGCACCTTTGCGCTGCACGTGAGTGAGGGCATGCTGCCGAATCGCTTTCCGGACGATGGCGCATCGCCCGAATACAACACTGCCGATGCAACCCTGTGGTACTTCCACGCCATCGACGCCTGTCTGCGCGCGCGCGCGGACCCGCGGCTGCTGCGCGATCTGTATCCGACGCTGCGCGAGCTCATCGACTGGCATCGGCGTGGCACCCGCTACGCCATCCAGGTGGATCCGGCTGACGGTCTGCTGCGAGCCGGCGTCCCCGGCGTGCAGCTGACCTGGATGGACGCCAAGTTCGGCGACTGGGTGGTGACACCGCGGATCGGCAAGCCGGTGGAGATCAATGCGCTGTGGTATTTCGCGCTCGAGCGTATGGCGAGCTGGTCACGTACCCTGGGGCAGGTCAGCGCCGGCAACGGCTATGCCGCGGACGCCCGGCGCGTGCGCGCCGCCTTCATTGACGGCTTCTGGTGCGAAGCGGCCGGATACTTGTATGACGTGATCGACGGCCCGGACGGAGCTCGGGACGAGCGTGGTCGGCGCGTCGATCTGAGCCTGCGGCCCAATCAGATCTTTGCGGTATCGCTCACGCCGAGCCTGCTCGATGCCCGGCGCGCCAGCGCCGTGGTCAGCGCTTGTGCGAGCGAGCTTCTCACACCGCTCGGTCTTCGCAGCTTGTCGCCACATCACCCCGACTATGCCGCCACATACAGCGGCGGTCCGCGCGAGCGTGATGCCGCCTATCACCAGGGCACCGTGTGGAGCTGGCTGCTCGGATCGTTTGCCCTGGCACACTATCGCGTGCACGCCGACGCCGCGCGCGCCCAGGCGCTGCTCGCCGGGCTCGCACCGCATCTCAACGCGGGCTGTCTGGGCACCATCGGCGAGATCTTCGATGGCGACGCGCCGCACACGCCGCGCGGCTGCTTCGCACAAGCATGGAGCGTGGGCGAGACTCTGCGCGCCTGGTACGCGATCGCCAATGCGGAGGCGCAGCGGCGTGCCCGCCGCACGCCAACCGCGGGAGCGGATGAATGAGCCTCGGCGAACGCCTGTGTCGGGCCGCCGGGTGCGCCCTGATCGTCACATCGATCGCTGCCTCGGGCGTTGAACCCGCGGCCGCCGTCGATCTGACTTCCCCGGCCGGCTGGTGGCAGCCGATCGACCAGAAGACCGGCAAGCCGCTTGGCCTGATCCGGATTTATGAGCAGAACGGGTTGTTCTTCGGGCAGGTCGAACCGGCCTCACCCGACGACGACCGCTCGCGCCGCTGCACCCGCTGCACCGATGAGCGCCGCGATCAGCCGATCATCGGGCTGGTCCTGATACGCAATATGCGCCTGCAGGGCGATGAATATCAGGGCGGAGATATCCTCGATCCGGACACCGGACGGGTCTATCGCTGCAAGTTCCGTCTGACCGACGGCGGTCGCCAACTGATCATGCGCGGCTTTTTTGGCGTGTCGCTCTTCGGTCGATCGCAGATCTGGCGGCGTGCCGAAGCCCCTCACTAGCGGAATTGGCCGGTCCGAGGAACTCGAGCAATGCGTGGCTGCCGTGGCGATGCGCGATCGCTACCTTCAGTGCCACCAGGGCCGGGATTGCGATCACGATGCCGGCGATGCCCCACAGGCAGCCGCCAAACCAGATCGCCAGGAACACCACCACCGGGTTGAGCGCCAGGCGTCGTCCGACCAGCAACGGCTGCACGACCTGGCCCTCGAGTGTTGCCAGCGCCAGATAGGCCGCCGGCACCGCCAGAATTCTGCCGACGCTGTCGAAGCTCACCAGCGCAACCACCGACAGCACCACCAGCGTGGTGGCGCCACCCACGTACGGTATGAAATTTAGCAGCGCGGCCATCGTGCCCCACAGAAATGGATTGGGCACGCCTAGCAGCAGCATCGTCAGGCCGGTCGCGATCCCGAGGCCGAGATTGATCAGCGCGATCGTGCCGTAGTAGCGGCCGACTTCGGCGCGAATGGCCTCCACTACGCGCAGCGCCTGCACCGCCTCCACGTCGGCCGAAAGCGATGCCGCCATGCGCGCTAGCATCGGCGGACCGCCCGATAGCAGGAACAGGCACAAAATCACCACGGTGAGGGTGCTGACCAGTCCTGAGCGCGTCTGGCTGAGCAGTTCCAGCGCAGTCTCCGCGGGCGCGGGCGCTGCGGGGGCGGCGGCCGCGGGCGCTTCGCTATGCGCCGCCGGGGCTGCCGGCGCGCCGATCGCTCCGGCGCGGCTGGTCAGGGCCTCGATCTGGTTCAGGAACTGCGCTGCCGGATGCACCTTGTGTTCAATCACTCGCATGGTGCGCGGCAGGCCTGAAAACCAGTCGCGTGCCGGCTGTTCCACCACATTGAAGATGAGGCCAATGATGGTGAGCAACAGGCATAGCAGCAGCACTGCCGAGATGCTGCGTGGCACGCCGTGGGCGTACAGTGTCTCGACCGCACCCGACAGCATCGTGGCGAATAGCAACGCCAACGCCACCGGCACGATCACTTCGTGGGCTGCGTACAGCAGGCTGACGACCGCGCAAGTCGCGATCACAATGAGGGCGCGCGTGGCGGCCCGGAATGGCGGCTGCCTCCACTGCAGCGGCGAGACCGGAGACTCGTTTTCCGATTTCATCCTGACCTCGAAATGCCGACAGCATAGTTCCGGGGCCGCGGTGCGTGTGCTCCCAGCGTGGGTTGATTGCCGGACGCCAAGGACAGTTGGTGCGTAGGAGAGAGACTACGGCCCGCAGACGCCGTGGCGCCGTGGCTCGCTGCGCATCGCACGGCGCACTCGGGCGGCCGTCCGACTTCTGCTGCCTTGAAGCGCAGATAACCTCGCGCCCTGGCAAGCAACGGAAATTCAGTCATGGCGCAGACCTGGTGGAGACGGATCCCGATCAGCATTCGATGGATCATCGGCATTGTGGTTGTGCTGATCCTGATCATTATCACCGCCGATCTGATCAACTGGAACGCGGCACGCGGCCTGGTGGCGCGCATCGTCTCGCGTCACCTCGGGCGCCGGGTCGACATCGGCGGCCCGCTGCGCGTGCACCTGCTGTCATCGACCCCGGGCGCATCGGTCGGGCAGTTGACCATCGCCAATCCCGACTGGGCCAAGGGCGGCGATTTTCTCGACGTCGCCCACATCGATTTTACCCTGCAGCTCTCGCAGCTGCTGCGCGGCCACCTGGTATTTCGGACGCTGGACATCGAGCAGCCGAAATTGGACCTGCGGCGTGATGCCAGTCAGCGTGCCAACTGGGATTTCACGCCGCCCGGCACGCCACCGAATCAGCAGCCGACCAAGCTGCCCGCCATACGGCATTTCGTGCTGCGCGGCGGAACGGTGGATATCGACGATGCGATCCAGAAGCTGAGCTTTCATGGCACGGTGGCGGCCCATCAGAGTGGCTCACTGCACGAGCACGAGCCGTTCGGGCTCGACGGCCAGGGTACGCTCAACAAGCAACCCTTCAAGATGAGCCTGCAGGGCGGCCCGTTGCTGGACGTGGATCCCGACAAGCCGTATCACTTCCAGCTCAAACTCGATGCGGGCCCCTCCAAGGCCAACATTGACGGTTCCATTACCAAACCGTTCGACTTCGGCCAGTTCGACGCCAAGGTCGAGGTGCAAGGGCAGAATCTGGCCAACCTGTATTACCTGACCGGAGTGCCGCTGCCCCTGACGGCGCCCTATCACGTGTCGCTGGCTATCCACCGAGCGGGAATGCATTTCGCGGTCGACGACCTGGCCGGCAAGATCGGCAATAGCGATGTCGCCGCCCACGGCGCGCTCGACTTCAACCGCGAGGGTCGGCCCGCGCTCAAGGTCAGCGTGACTTCAAAGTCACTGAATCTGCGCGATCTGGGCATCGCGGTCGGCGCCGATGTGCCGCAGCAGGCCGATGCGACCGGCGCACCGCAGGCGCCGGCGCCGCAGGCCGGCCCGACCTCGGCACTGCTGCTGCCGACCTATAAATTTCAGTTCGATCGCCTGGTCAAACTGGATGCCGGTGTCGACTTCCACGCCGATTCGGTGCAGACACAATCGGTGCCGATCAAAGCAGTCGACTTCAAGCTGAAGCTCGACCATGGATTGCTGGACGTGCAGCCGCTGGACTTCGACCTGCCGCTGGGCAAGCTGACCGGCAATATTCGGCTCGACACCCGCAGCAAGTCGCCGCAGACCGCCATCGATTTTCGTCTCACCGACGTGAAGCTCGACCAATTCAAGAGCAAGAACGCGACCGAGTCGCCGCTGAGCGGGGAGTTGAAAAGTCACATTCACCTCGAGGGCCAGGGCAATTCGGTCCATGACATAGCGGCCGATTCCAACGGCACCATCGCCGCGGTCATTCCCAACGGCGAGGTGCGCAAGTCATTCGCGGAGCTGACCGGCATCAACGTCATCAACGGCCTTGGCCTGCTGCTGAGCGGTAACAAGAAGACCGCGACCATCCGCTGCGGAGTCGCAGAATTCGAGGTCAAGGACGGCGACGCGCAGGTCGCACGACTGATCGTCGATACCGAGCCGGTACTGATCACCGGCAAAGGTCATCTGACGTTCTCAGATGAGGCACTGGACATCGATATCAGTGGTAAGCCGAAGAAACTGCGCCTGACCCGGATTCGCGCGCCGATCAATGTGCGCGGCACGCTGCTGCACCCCACAGTCGGCATTGCCGTTCAGGACGTAGCCAAACAGGGCGCAATCGCCGCGGCCGCTGGTGTGCTGCTGACACCGGTCGGCGCACTGATTGCGTTCATCGACCCCGGACTGGCCAAGGATCAGAACTGCGCGGCACTGCTCAACGATGCGGGCAGCAAACCCTAGTCGGACGAGCCGATTTCGCGCGCCCGTCGGCCAGGCTTGAAATTGAGTACCCCGCAGTCCTGCGCCGACAGCACGTGGGTCAGCTCGGCGCCAAAGTAGAAAATCTGCGAAGAATAGTAGACCCACACGATCACCACCACGAGCGACCCGGCCTCGCCGTAAGCGGTGGCGATACTGGCCTTGCCGATGTACAGCCCGATCAGAAACTTGCCCAGGCTGAACAGAGCGGCAGTGCACAGCCCTCCGATCCAGGAGCAGCGCCATCGGGTCCTGGGATCCGGGATGTACTGAAAGATCAGTGCGAACAGTGCCGAGCTTCCCGCGATCGACAGCAGGAAGTCAAAGCACTGCAGAATCCACTCCGGCAGCGGCAACACGCCGTGCATGTATTTTCCGGCGCCCGACAGCGCTGCGCTCAGCAGCAGCGATACCAGCAACAGCAAGCCGATCGCCAGGACCAGGCCGAAGGAGAAGAATCGCTGCCGAATCAGCGTCACCAGACCGCCGATGCGATACGACTCCGCCTCCCAGATCTTGTTGAGGGCTGATTGAAGCTCGGCGAAAATCTGCGACGCACCGAACAGCAGCGTCACCAGACCCAGCACCGAGGCTATCGAGGTGGCGCGCACGTTCTGGCCGTGCGCGATCATGCTGCGCACCGCGTCCGCCCCCTCGTTGCCGAGCAGCTCGCGAAATTGCTGCAGAACCTGGGTCTGCGCCGCGGTCGTTCCCACCACCAGACCCGCCAATGCGATCGCCAGCACCACCAGCGGCGCCAGCGACAGCGTTGCATAGAAAGCCAGGGCCGCCCCGAGGCGGGTGGTCTCATGCCGGTCGCATTCGCTGAATGTCCGGCGCAGCAAGTTCCAGACCGCGCCCATGCGCGCCGCCCCGCGGCGACGTACTGGCGCCTCCGGCCGCTGTGCGGGTCGCGCTGCAGTCATATGCTAAAGAGTACGGTAGAGGAGCCTAAAGACCATAGTCATGTTCCGGCCTCGCTGTCGTCAGACCGGCAGCTACATTAGACAGTGGAAATCACTGACAGGCAGGGGCGGCTTATACGGCCAGACTGCCTGCAAGTTAAATGATGGGGCCCGCCATGGAAACGCCAACGCCGCAACCGAGCCCGCCGCCACCGCACGATCCGACGCCCGCGCCCATCGGCGATCCGCCGCCGCAACCGGTGCCGAACGTGCATCCGGCGCTGGTTCATTTGCGATCCACAACCTGAGGAGCACATCAATGGCACGTAGGTATTCGAAATCGAGTGGCAGGAAGGTCGAGCGCGTCATGCGCGAGATGAAACAGGGCAAATTGCACAGTGGCAGCTCGGGCAAGAAAGTGACCAGCCGCAAGCAAGCCGTAGCGATAGGCCTGTCCGAGGCGCGCCGCGCCGGCGCCCGGGTGCCGCGCAAGCGCGGGTCCTCCAGCAGCCACGCCTCAGCCACGAGGTAATATCCGATGGCCGACAATTCGCAAGCACTCAACAAGACCGGCGAACGCGCCCCAAAGGGTATCGCCGGGATCTCCGATGTGGCCACGCTACGCCAGCGTGCACGCTCGCACATGGACGAGGGCGCGGTCACACCGAGCTATCCGAAGGACCGGGAAACGATTCTGACGCTGCTGAACGAAGCCCTGGCCACCGAGCTGGTGTGCGTACTGCGCTATAAGCGCCATTACTTTGCCACCAAAGGAATCCACGCCAAGGTCGCGGCAGATGAGTTTCTCGAGCATGCGCAGGATGAGCAGCAGCATGCCGACCGGATTGCGCAGCGTATCGTCCAGCTGGGGTCGGTGCCCGACCTGAACCCCTCGACGCTGGCATCGCGCAGTGCCGCTGAGTACGACGACAGCGCCGACCTCGCCGGCATGCTCAAAGCGAATCTGATCGCCGAACGGGTGGCGATCGAGAGTTACAAGGAGATGATCGCTTATGTCGGCGAGCGCGATCCAACCACCCGGCGCATGCTGGAAGAGATCCTTGCCAAGGAAGAGGAGCACGCCGAGGACATCGCGGATCTGCGCCAGAGTGTGGCGCGGTCCTAGCCGGCCGGTCGCCCCGCCGCGATGACGGTGTGCACAAAGCGCAGCTTGTCGATCGCCAGCGCCGATAGAACGAACGGATAGGCGTCCGGCAGGCCCATGCCGCGGTTGAGATTGTTGAGTACGTAGGTGACCGGAAACCAGTCGGCGATCAGCTGATCGAACCCGATCGGTTGCTGCACGCTCCTGGCTGAACGCGGCGCGAGGGCCGGCTCGCCCGCGTGCATCGGGTGCAGCGATAATCCGCAGGCGGCAGCCGTCTCCAGCGTATCGGCGATGTGTAGGTAGTGGGCCCAGGTCTCGGCCCAGTCTTCCCAGGGATGGATCGCGGCGTAGGCACTGACGTGAGACGGGTGCCAGTCGCGCACGGCCGCACCATCGTCATAGTACCTTCTGAGCGCCTCCCCGTAGTCGGCGCGCTCGTCGCCAAACAGGGTGCGAAACGGTCCGATGCGATCGCTGCCTCGAATCAGACGGTCCCAATAATAGTGGCCGATCTCATGCCGAAAGTGCCCCAACAGCGTGCGATACGGCTCGTGCAGCTGCACGCGCCGCCGCTCGCGCTCGGAGTCGTCGGCTTCGGCGATATTCACGGTGATGATTCCGCCCTGATGACCGGTCAGCGCCGGCCGATCTCCGGCGCTGTCCTCGTCGGCGCAAAAGTGAAATGCCAGACCGCCGTCCGGATCGGATACCCGGTCGCGGACCGGAAGCTGCAGCTGTTGCAGTCCGTAAATGAGTCGCCGCTTGGCTGCCTCCAGCTTCTGCCATCGTTCGATGAAACCGGGGCGCCCGAGATTGGGGATCACCTGCGTCAGGCGGCACGAGGCACAAAGCACGTTGGAGTCGTCCGCGGGCACGGCCCAGTTGCAGATGGCCAGCGCAGCGTAGTTCTGGCACGGACGGTAGCTGCGCCCACGCGCCGCGGCCCCGGGAGACGTCCAGATGCCCGGCGTGGTCTCATCCAGCGACGCCATCGCGCGCAGATCGGGCAGGAACGCCAGCAACCATCCGCAGCGAGTGCAAACGGTGTTCTCGAAGAACGCCAGATGGCCGCAGTGATCGCAATGAAATACGTTCATCGAGCGGCTGCGTTCAGACGGGCGGCTGCGCTTTCTTCCAGGCCGCAAGCTCGGCCCGATGGGCCGCATCGTGCTGCGACATGAACGCTGGCATATCGCACAACGAGATATCGCCCACACCCTCCTGCCGTCCAGCACGCAACCATGCATCGGCGCGGAGGCTGCGCAGCCGGATCAAATTCTGCCGGCGCCTCTCACGAAAGAGAGTCATTCCTTCGCTCACCGAGCGCACCGAATAGTGACGTGCCGCGGCTATCGCCGCGCCATCGAAGTCCGGCAGCAGGGGCTGATTCTCGTTGAGCAGGCGCTCAATCCGGCAGCCGAAGCCCTCGCGTTCCAGATCGGCCAGGTGCCAAACCTGCTGCAGCGGGGAAAATCCGCCATCGGGACCCGGCTGGCCGAGCTGCTCGACCGTCAAGGAGCTGAGCTCACGCTCGAGAAATCGGGGCATCTCGTCGAGCCGTGCCAGCAGCGCCTCGCGCGCAGCCGGTGCCAGTTTCATGTACTGCATCGATCGCTCCTTCAGGCCGGCCTCGCCGCCCCCAAATTTTACCTGCGCTTCAAGACATTACCCAGCTATGCGCCCTGAAGACTATGATCGGCGCCGTGTCGAGACCCGCTTTCTGGCTCACCGGTCGATGCCTGGGCGCCGTCCTGCTCGCGGCGGTCGGCCATGACGCCCGCGCCGACTTGCAATCCCAGCCCGCCCTGACGGCACAAGCCGAGCAGTCTACCGATCAGCTCACCGAGGTGGTGGTCAAGGCGGCCGAGCCGCGCTACGTCGCGCCGACGCTTCGCGATCGGATCGGGCGCATCTGGGCACCGGTGTACATCAATGATCTTGGCCCGTTTCGCCTGGTATTGGATTCGGGGGCCAACCACAGCGGCATCAACGCCCAGGTTGCGCAAGCGTTGGGTCTGACGCCGGATGCATCGCAGAAAATGCTGCTGCGCGGGGTCACTGGTTCGGCGACCGTCGCCACGGTGCGGGTCAACAGCATTTTGATTGGCGACCTGGCACTCGGGCCATCGCAGCTTCCGATCCTGACCGATCCGTTAGGCGGGGCAGACGGCATCCTCGGCACCGAGCAGATGGCCGGGCGGCGCATTCGGGTCGACTTTCGGCACGACCGCATTACGATCACACGCTCCCACAACGAGCGCGCGGATGGCGATTTTCGTACCATTCCGTTTCAGCTGATGCGGGGCAACCTGCTGGCGGTCGACGCATCGCTCGGCGGCGTACACACCATGGCAATCATCGACACCGGGGGCGAGGCAACCATTGGTAATCTGGCCTTGCGCCAAGCGCTCGAGCGGCATGCTTCACGGCTGGTCACGCGGCCCGACACCATCACCGGCGTCACCACTGATGTGCAGGCTGGCGATGAGGCACGGGCACCGCCGCTGGTGATTCCGGCGCTCGAACCGCATGGTGCGGTCGAGATTCGCTACACCGACGTCACTTTCGGCGACATGCATATCTTCGACCACTGGCACCTGACCGGACAGCCCACCATGCTCATCGGCATGGATGCGCTTGGATTGCTCGATACGCTGATCATTGATTATCGCCGCCAGGAACTTCAGATCAAAATGCGCGACGGCACCTAAGATCGTGCGGCACTTCGCACTGGTCACGCAATGGGAATTCGAGGCACCGATTGATGCCATCTGGAATGCGTTGTACGCCGCGGGGCACTGGCCACGCTGGTGGAAATACGTGCGCTCGGTCGATGAGTTGCAGCCCGGCGACGCCTCTGGCGTCGGCGCGCTGCGTCGCTACACCTGGAGCAGCCGCCTGCCCTACCGACTGAGCTTCGAGATGAGCTCGACCGTGGTCGAGCGTCCGCACCGGCTCGATGCCCGGGCGGCAGGCGAGCTGACCGGCGTGGGCCGCTGGAGCTTGAATCAGCACCAGACCATCACCCGGGTTCGCTACGACTGGCAGGTAGCGGCCACGCGCCCCTGGATGAATGCGCTGGCACCGATCCTGGCGCCGGCATTTCGCTGGAATCATGGCCAGGTCATGGCGGCCGGAGGTCGCGGCCTGGCGGGTTATCTGGGCGTGCGCCTGCTGTCCAACTCCTGAGCGACCCCACGCCTTGAACGATGGAGAAGCAGGCATGACATGGCGCATTCGATCGCCGCGGCGCTGGATGTCGGTCCTGCTGGCGCTCGGAGGGGTGCTGGTGGGCACCAGCGTTCGGGCGCAACCGCATCACGCGCCAGCACTACCCAAGGCACGCGCCGACGCGCACATCGCCGCCGCACTGAAAAACATCTCCAGCGCCCGCATACGAGCTGATATCACCACCCTGGTGGGATACGGCACCCGCTCGACGATTTCGGCGCAGGATCCGGCTGCGATTGCGGCCGGTCGGGGCATCGGCGCCGCACGCGAGTGGATCCGGTCGCAGTTCCTGCAATATTCCAAGGACTGCGGCGGCTGTCTCGACGTTCGCACCGATAGCTATACGCAACAGCCGGCCGAGCGCGTACCTCAGCCAACCGTGATCACCGACGTCTACGCCGTGCTCAAGGGCACCGATCCGGCCGCGGCCCAGCGCATCGTGCTGGTCACCGGCCACTACGATTCGCGCAACACCGACGTGCTGGACGTCAAGCAAGATGCTCCCGGGGCCAATGACGATGCCAGTGGCGTTGCCGTCAGCCTCGAATGCGCCCGGGTTCTGAGCAAGCAGCGATTCCCAGCCACCATCACCTTCCTCACGGTCGCCGGCGAGGAGCAGGGACTGTACGGTAGTGGGCACTTCGCGCAGATGGCACGCGAGCAGAACTGGAATGTCGAGGCGGCACTCAATAACGACATCGTCGGAGGCGATCGCAGCGCCGGGCAGAAAGCGGGCGTGGTGCGCGTGTTTTCCGAGAGCCTTCCCAAGACGCTGGACGAGGCGCAGCTACGGCAACTGCGCGCCAGCGGCGGCGAACAAGACTCGGCCTCGCGTCAGCTGGCGCGCTATGTGGCCGAGGTGGCGGCGATCTACGACACCGACGTCGAGCCACTGCTGATTTTCAGACTGGACCGGTATGTTCGCGGCGGCGATCACATATCGTTCAACGATCAGGGCTACGCCGCCGTTCGATTTACCGAGTATCGGGAGAATTTCGACCACCAGCATCAGACCGTGCGAACCGAGAAAGGCGTCGAATACGGCGACCTGCCGAAGTGGGTCGATTTCGATTATGTGGCGGGCGTCGCCCGGGTAAACGCCGCGACACTGGCATCGCTGGCCTCCGCACCCGCGCCGCCCGCCGATGTGACGATGCTGACTTCGAACCTCGACAATAGCTCCACCATCGAATGGAGCGCCGTGCCCGGGGCAAGCGGCTATGAGGTGCTGTGGCGCGATACCAGCAGCCCGGACTGGGAGCGCGTCCAGGATACGCACGGCGCCACACAGGTGACACTTCCCATCAGCAAGGACAACGTCATCTTCGCGGTACGTGCGTTCGATCGCCAGGGCCACCGCAGCCCAGCGGTGGTTCCGCAGCCCAAGGGCTGACCCGCCAGCCCCTGCACGGGGTTAGAATCCCCGCATCGATCGAGGGGGGCGGCTCATGGTGTTCGAACAGATTGCCTCGGGCGGGTGCCGTTCCTATCTGGTCGGCTGTCCGGACAGTCGCGCCGCCGCGCTGATCGACCCGGAGCTCAGCCAGATCGATCGCTATCTGGCGCTCGCTGCCCACCACGGCGTACGGATCCGTTATGCGATCGATACACACACCCATGCCGATCACTTCTCGGCTACGCGCGAGCTGGCCGGTCGACTGAACGTGCCGATAGCGATGCATCAGTCGAGTCCCGCTCCATTCGTCGACATGCGCGTGGGCGACGGGGAATCGATCATGCTCGGTCGGCTGCGCATCAACATCATCCACACTCCCGGGCATACGTGCGACTCGATGTGTCTGCGCGTCGAGCAGCGTTTGTTCACCGGCGACACGCTCCTGATCGGGGCGACCGGGCGTACCGACCTGCCCACCGGCGATCCCGAAGCGCTGCACGAGAGTCTGTTCAATCACGTCCTCAAGTTCGATCCCGCGTTCGAGGTCTACCCGGCGCACGAGTACAAGAACCGCAGCCATACCACGTTGGCGCAGGAGCTTGAGCAAAATCCACGGCTACAGAAACGCGACCGCGCAGAGTTCGTCGACATGATGCGGCACCTGGATCTGTCCATGCCGACACACTTGACCGAGGCCCTGCGCACGAACCTGTCGGGCGGCAAAACCGTCATGCAGCTGTTGGCCGAAGCCGCGGCCATCGTTCCGTTCATGGCGCTGGAGGAACTCAAGAGTCGAATCGATGCCCATGACAGCGAGCTGATCGTGCTGGATGTGCGCGAGCGCGATGCCTACAGCAGCGGACACGTCGAGGGCGCGCGGCTGCTGCCGCGCGGTCAGCTGGAACTGCGCGTCAACGAGGAGTTGCCCGACCCGACGCGCCGCATTCTCACGATCTGTGAATTCGGGCGTATCTCCACATTGGCGGCCGCTACCCTGCGCCAGCTTGGATTCCAGCGCGCCATCGCGCTGGATGGCGGCATGAAGGCCTGGCGCGAGGCGGGCTATCCGCTGGTCAGCGGCTGATCTAGGGTTTTGACAGCAGGTCGGAGATCGAGATCTTGATCGGCCCCGGGAAGGCCGCGAACGCATCCTTCCAGTCCTTCTTGTGGTCATCCCATCCCACGTGCTGGCGCGGCGGAGTGATATCGAAGGCGAATAAGCCGGCGCCCCCGACGTAATACTTCATGATCGCATGGGCGTCCTTGGCGTTGATGGCGGCAATCGTATATCGCTCCATGACCGAGGCTCCTTTTAGCGTTATTGGTAAAAGCCAGCACCCACGTACCCCGTGCCGCTATCGGCCTGCGAGCCAAGTCAGGCGTGCGGCCGGGCAGCTCTGCCTCGCGTCCTACTTCGCTAGCCCGAAAGTCGTTGGATACTCCGCCGCCACGCACCTGCTTGGCAAGCTTAATGACCCGATTGTACGCGTCGTCGTTAGAGCAGTATTTGCCGGGATTCATTGCGCTGATCGTGGTGCTCGCCGCCCCGCTACCGGCTGATGCCGACTCCACCGACGACGCCGCTCCGAAGGATGCGCCAACCGCCTTCAATGCACCCGAACCCACTCCGCACGCGGACTGGGGCACGGGCAACGCGCGCAGTTTTCTGATTCCTGCGATCGAGATTCCCACCTATGAGCTGCTGCTGAATCGTTTCGACTATTACGCGGTCGATCGCTCGACCTATCCGCTGCCGTGGACGAATCTGCGTACCAACCTGCACCGCTCCTGGGTAATCGATAACGACAAGTTCGCCACCAATCAGTTTCTGCACCCCTATCAGGGTTCGCTCTATCAGGGTCTGGCGCGCTCGGCTGGTCTGGGCTTCTGGCAGGCGTCCGCCTATACGTTCGCAGGCAGCCTGCTGTGGGAGGAGACCGGGGAGAATACCGCGCCCTCGATCAATGATCAGATCGCGACCGGGATCGGCGGCAATTTCTTCGGCGAGCCACTGTTCCGCATGGCCAGTCTGCTGCTCGAGTCCGGTGGCGATGGCAGGCCGGGCTGGTGGCGCGAGCTCGGGGCCGCGATTATTTCCCCTCCGACCGGTTTCAATCGCCTCGTGTACGGCGATCGCTTCACGCCGGTGTTTCCCAGTTACCAGCCGGCTGTGTTCACCCGCATCGACATCAGCGGCAACATCAGTACTCGCTATCAGTCGAACATCAATGTCAACGCCGACCCCAGTGCGCCACCCACTTCCCAGACATTGCAGCGCTCCCGCGGCGTGGCATCCCTGGCCGTCGGCTATGGACTGCCAGGCAAACCCGACTATGCCTACGATCGGCCATTCGATTACTTCAATTTCGAGCTCACGCTGGACACGGCGAACGCAGTTGAATCGATGTTCAGTCGCGGCTTGCTGCTGGGCGATGAGTACCAGGCCGGCGACCGCTATCGTGGACTTTGGGGACTGTATGGAATCTACGACTATTCCGCCCCCAACATCTTCCGCGTGTCCAATACCGCCGCTGCAGTCGGAACGGTGTCGCAGTGGTGGCTTAGTCGTCAGGTGGCACTGCAGGGCACCGCGCTGATTGGCGTAGGTTACGCTGGCGGCGGTGTCATTCGTGGTGCCGGGGTAACAGGCAGCGGACCGCTCGGTGAAGGCCAGCGCAACTATCACTATGGCCTTACCCCGGAATCGATCCTGGCCTCGCGCTTGATATTCGGCGACCGCGCGGCGCTCGATGCTACGGGGCGCGGCTATTACATCAGCAAAGTAGCGGCTTCCGAAAGCACCGGCAGCGAGACCATCGACCGGTTCGACGTCGTGTTCACGCTGCGCGTGTACGGACTGCATGGCCTGACAGTGCGCTACTCCGAGTCGACCCGCGACGGCCGCTACGTCGGGCTACCCAACTCGCATCAGAGCGTCGCTACCATCAGCATCGGTTACACGCTGCTGGGGCATACGCGCTTTGGCGCAGTGGATTGGCGGCCAAAAACAGACTAGATCAGCGCGCGCGACTCCAGCGATTTGGTAAACATCAGTCGCTGCCGCAGAAACTCTTGGTCGGTCGACAAACGGCGCAGGCCGACCAAGGCTTCTTCGAGCTTGGCACCGCCGCCATTGGCGTGATAGATGAGGCGCTTGTTCGCGATCGCTTGTGGGGAAACGAGATTGAGAAACAGCTCGCGTCGCGACTCTGCATAGCGATCGAGCACCGCATCGTCGGCATTGTCCAGGATGACTGCGCTGAGCGCGGGATACAGCGCGTAGCTGTCGAACAGGCCCGATGTCAGCCCGAGTCCGCCGGTCGGGTTGGTCACGTGAGCGGCATCTCCGGCCAGCACGACTCGACCGACTCGATAGCTTTGCGCCGAGCGCTGATGCATGCGATAGGGAGAGGCTCGTTCCAGCTCATAACGATCCCCACCGGGCAGAATCGCCTCGTAGGTCTGCGGCACCCGCTCCAGGAAGCTCTCTTCCGGCAGCGCCGCATCTTCCATATACGTGCAGCGCCATAGTCCTTCGTTGTTCAGCACCGCGATGACTGCGCCGAAGTGCTCGTCGATCACGAAGGTCGCGCGGGCGTAGCCATGGTGCTCGAAATCGTAATAGACGTTGGTTGCGACGAAGCGCTCCGGCCAGCTCATGCCCTCGAACGGCAGTCCCAGCAGCCGCCGTACGCTGCTTGCGGCACCGTCCGCCCCAACGACCCACTTGGTATGCAACTCTTGCGCGCCGTCACCGGTTGCCACGCGCAGCGTCACGCCGTCCGCATCCTGCCGCAAATCCGTAAGTCGCGTGCCGAAGCGTACGGTGGCATTGGCGAGGCCCGCGAGCCGGCGCATCGCAATGTCCGCCAGGCGATGCTGGCCGAGATGCAGGTTATAGGGGTGGGCCGTATGCCCTTCGAGTACCGCCATCGAATAGACAATGCGCTCGCCGGTGCGCAGTACCAGGTAGGTATAATCCTGTTTGCGTACTCCGACGGCCTCGGCTTCCTGCAGCATCCCCAGGCGCTGAAGACCGTCGAGCACCGACCAGTGATACACCGCGGCCCGTGGCGAATCGATAATCTGCGGTTCGGCTTCCAGAACGGTCACGCGAACACCGGCCTGCGCGAGCCCGAGGGCATTGATGAAGCCCGTGGGCCCACCGCCGATGATGATCACCTCTTCCATGCCGCCGTCGACGGGCTCGCCTTAAACCGAATGCCGGACAGTATGACAACTCCGCGCGATCATTAGCACCAGTCAGCTGCCCGCGAGCTTGGTCTTGTTCTGTGCGGGGGCCTGCGCCTTCGCCTCGGCACCTTGTTGCGCCGACGGCCCGACCGTATCAGCGGCATATGCACCGCGCTGACCGAGTGGCGCATTGCGGCGCACGGTACTGTCCTTGCGAGTCTGGCGTTCCATCTCTGCGTTCGCCTCTGCGCCCACGACCACGATGAAGCTCGAGATGTAAAACCACATCACCAGCGCAATGACACTGCCAAGTGCCCCATACATTTTTCCGTAGCCGCCAAAGTTCTTCACGTAAAATGCAAATAGCGCGCTCGCGGCAAGCCAGAGGGTGGCCGCTATCGCCGAGCCGGACGTCACCCAGCGCCATTGGGCGTGCTCCCGAGCGGGCGCGTAGCGATAGATGAATGCAAGCCCGAGGACCGCGACACCCCAAAGCAGGACAGCGCGTAAAACCGCGGCGATGATCTGAACCGTGTCGCTGGTGCCGAGAACCTTCAATACCATCGGAATCGCGACTCCCAGCATGAGCGTGAGCAGGAAGCCAAGAATTGCGATGGCCGTAAATACCAGCGAGATAATTATCTGTAGGAAGAAACTTCGCTTTTCGCGCTCTCCATAGGCGATGTTCGTAGCCGTCATCAGCGCGGACATTGCAGAGCGCGCACTCCAGAGTGCAATGACAATTCCGAGAGCCGCGGCGGCGGTCAAACTTCGCTGGCTGTGGTGCACAAGCTCCTGAAGCTGTGTATTGAAGATGGCCCACACGCCCGGCGGCAGCACGCTAGCGAAGTCCTTCATGTGCTGGACAACGTTCGCAGGTGTCGCAAACAGCCCGTAAATGGATACGAGCGCCGCAAGACCTGGGAACACCGAAAGCAGCACGTAGAGTGCCACGCCTCCGGCAACCAGCGAAATATTATCGTTTCCCAGGCGTTTGCCCAAACGCCAGAGGACGTCCCACCATCCCTTCGCCGGAATTTCACTTGGCCGCTCGGCTGTGCGGCCGCGCGAGTGTTGATTAGGTGCTGCGGAATTGTCGGAGACTGCTTTTGTCATGGGCGGATCCGCTCGATGCTGCCGAACTTTCCTCCCGCGATTAGATTGCGTGTTTGACTACCGAGTATTGAGCGGCGAAAGCCGAAACAAGCTGTAGGACATGGCTGCATGAAGGCACCGTATGGCGAGCCTGTAATCCCCCGCAATCAGAGTTAGGATGACGATCGATGCCTAAACAAGTTATTCGGACAAGCGAGGCGCCCGCCTCGCCAGTTTTCAGCCAGGCCATCAAGGTCGGCGCGACCATATATGTCTCCGCAATTGTCGGCACCGATCCGAAGACCGGCCAGCCAGTCGGATCCACGGTCCAGGAGCAGGCGCGGCAGGCACTCATCAATTGCGAAAATATCCTAAAGGCAGCTGGCGCCACGCGCGAGCACGTGGTCGAAGTTCACGTACTGATTTCGCGGTCGCACGATTTTGCGGCATGAATGAGGAGTACGTGAAGTTTTTTCCGCGCGATCCGCCAGCGCGCGCAGTCAGCAGACTCGGCCCAGAGCTACCGAACGTGCTCGTGTCAGTTAAGGTGATTGCAGTTACTGATCGTTGAGCGACGATCGTCTTGCGGGCGTCTCAGCTAGGCTTTATTCCCCAACCCGTGACTGCGCAGAACCAAAGCGCACTCCACACGGATGATCCGGGCAAATAGCCACGCGGATGTTTTGCCAGATATTGCTGGTGATAGTCGGAGCTGATCTTTGAAATGCCACGGAAATCCCGCGTTACTTCCTCGGTAGGTCTGTGCCGGTCGACTTTCGGTAGACTTCAACGTCATTCCGACAGTAGACCTATGGGGCCTAAGCTCGGGGACAAAATCGCGAACAACCGCTGGTTTGGGCCATTTGGGTCCTTCGACGGCCAGAAATACGAGCCAGCAAGCCATCATTCGCGGTCTGCGCTAACTTAGGCTAATGAATATAGCGCCGCTTTCAGTCTATTCCGATCCGCGTCGATCTGGCGCACTGAACAGAATTGAGCGGAACTGTTTGGAGATCGGCACGCTGGGGGGTAATCGGGCAGCTTGGCGTCTGTATGGCTGTAAGAAATCCGCCGCGCCATTGACTACCTTAGGACATGGCGACCTCAACCGATTGTGCGGCGCACTTGCTCACGCCACCGAACGGCGATCTCGAGAGCCCTCCGGACATGCTGTTCGAGCGGGTCGCGGCCGATTTCGCGGCACCGCTCGCGCGACTGGTGCGCGCACACGAGGCCGATCCCACACTGCAGCAAGACCTGTTGCAGGAGATCCATCTCGCGCTGTGGCGGAGTCTGCGAACTTTCGATCGACGGTGCAGCCTGCGAACCTGGGTCTATCGCGTGGCACACCACGTCGCGGCCACGCATGTCTTGCGCAGCCGGCGCCGCAAGTCGCGGCAATTCACGACTTTGGACGATACCGAGTTCCCGGCCGCGAACACGGACGTCGCAGCAGAGGTCGACGCAGCTCAGGTCCTGCAACGACTGTACGCCCTCATCCAGTGCCTCGCGCCGCTCGATCGCGAAATCATCATCCTCCATCTTGAGGGGCTGCAGGCCGATGAAATTGCGGAGATCGCAGGACTTACATCCACCAACACCCACACCAAAATTCACAGAATCCGGCAACTGCTCGCCACCCGGGTGAACGCAGGAGATCGCGCATGACGACGCAAGAGATATGGCAACTCCAGGCTCTCGAGGCACCGCGCCTATCAGCCGCCTATATGCGACATCTCGCGAGCGATCTCGTGCGCCGCAGGCAGATTCGTCGAGGTCTGAATTACGCCATCGGAGTCCCAGGCGTTCTCTACATTGCGTGGTATTGTTGGAGGTACTATCTGCATCGCCCGGTGATGGTGGCGGGGCTCGTGCTTGTCTTGCTGCCCCTTGTATATCTCACCTTTCGTTTGCATCGTCGCGCGTCCGCGGCGCGGGTCCCTGAGGACGCTGGAGTGCTCGATTCCCTGAGCTTCTGTCGTCGTGAGCTGGTACGACAGCGCGATGCGCGGCGGAGCTATTGGCGGAGGCTGCTGCTGCCGGTGGGTCCCGGGCTGATCACGCTGTTAGCCTCCTTCGTGCTGGAGTTCAATCCAATTCCTTGGGCGCTCGTCGCTATTGAGGCCATTATAATCGTTGGGGGGCCTTCCTTCACGGGGGTGTTCCAAGAGTGGAGCGCGAGGCGCCTGCAACGGGAAATCGACGCGCTCGATTCGCTCGTCGTGAAGGACCCCGACCCCGCACGTTAATGGGCCTGATAGGGTACATTTACGCCGATACGGCGGTAGACCGGCCCTTACGCCTTCTCCCCCACCTGTAACTGCGCCGATTTGAAGGTGACCCCGCACGAGTGATCCGGGCAATACCCACCCGGATTCTTCGCCAGGTACTGCTGGTGATAGTCCTCGGCGTAAAAAAATGGCGCCGCCTTGCGAATCTCCGTGGTGATGCCTCCGAAGCGCGCCTTGGACAGCGCCTGCTGAAATCCCAGTCGGGATCGCTCCGCGGCAGCGAGCTGCGCGTCGCTGGTGGCAAAGATCGCCGAGCGGTACTGGCTGCCGGTATCGTTACCCTGACGCATGCCCTGGGTTGGATCGTGCGATTCCCAGAACACCTTGAGTAGATCGTCGTAACTGACCTGCTTGGGATCGAACACCACCAGTACGGTCTCCGCGTGGCCGGTGGTGCCGCTGCAAACCTGCTGATAGGTCGGATCCTTCGAGTGACCGCCGGCATAGCCGACCGCGGT
>DASXYW010000098.1:0-8741 GCA_036502265.1 Steroidobacteraceae bacterium
CACCCGCCAGGCGCCCCCGGACCTGTTCACCAGCTACCTGCTGACGCAGGTTGAGCTGCTGACCAATCGCGACGCGCTGCTGACCGTGGTCGATCGACTGAATCTGACCCAGGACCCGGAATTCACTGACGGCTTCAGGAACAACGGCGTCAACTCGCTGCGCGACTGGGTGGGGAAGCAGCTGCGCGCCACCGTCAATGTCGAGCAGGGCAAGGGCATCCAGCTGCTGTACGTCTCGGCGACCTCCAAGAATCGCAATATGGCCGCGAAGATCGCCAACACCGTGGTCGAGGTGTACCAGTCGCGCGAATCCAATCACGCCAACGATCCGACCAGCGGCCGCACCCAGGAATACTCGACGCAGCTCGAGGATCTCAAGGGCAAGGTCACCGCAGCCGAAAAGCAAATGGCGGACTTTCGTCAGCGCACCGGCATTACCGATATCAACGCGCAGAACGACGTTGAGACGCAGACGCTGGCCGCACTCGAACAGCAATTGCTGGCCGTGCAGAACACTCGCCGCGGCGCCGAGGCGCGTACCGGCGAGGACCAGGGCTCGAGCGACCCGGTGATGCAGTCGGCCTTGATCCAGAACCTCAAGGCCCAGCTGTCGACGTTGCAGGCAGACCTGGCGCAGTCGACTGCGACCCTCGGACCCAAACACCCGAAGGTACTGGAACTTCAGTCACAGATCGCCGCTGCGCGCCAGTCGCTCAATCGCGAGATTCAATCGTTTTCGCAGAACACCAGCAGCACGGTGGCCAGTTCCACCCAGCTCGAGGCAAAACTGCGCAAGGCAGTGGATGACCAGCGCAACAAGTTGGTCAAGATTCGCGCGCTGCAGGACGAGGGGCAGAAACTGCTGCTCGAGCTCGAGTCCGCCCAGACCGTGTACAAGCGCGCCCTGGACAGCTACGACCAGGTGATGTTCGCCTCTTCCAGTTTCGTCAGCCGCGCCTCGGTGCCGCTCGAGCCAAGCAAGCCGAACAAGCTGATGCTGCTGGCGGCCGGAATAGTACTGGCGGGGTTGCTCGGCCTGTGCCTGCCGCTGGCTCACGAACTGATCTTCAATCGTCGCCTGCATTGTCGCGACGACATCGAGCGCGAGCTCGGACTGCCGGTGCTCGCCGAATTCGACCGCATTCCTTTGGAGCCGAGATATACATGAGCGCGGAACGTGCCGAAGGCGTCGCCAGTCCGATCGACGCCGAGCTCGCCGATGCGCTGATCGCGCATTGCAGCCTGTCTGGACAGGACATCGATCGCATTACCGAAACCATGCGCGCGCGCCGCAGCAGCTTCTGCGAGGCCGCATTCCAATTGCACCTGGCGACGCGCGAGGACATTGACGACGTATCGCACTGGGTGCGAGAGCATTCACGCACGCACCAGGGCGGCGTGATCGAAAATGCGCTGCGCAATGCCCAGGGCAACTCCGGCACCGCCCTGACCGTGCGCCAGGGCGTGGGCCGCGCCAGCAGCGAACTGCTGCACGTGCGCGACGCCGACAATCCCCGCAATGAGAAGGTCCGCACGCTGCGCACCGATCTGATGCTGCTGAGCGATTCGGCCCAGCGCGGCAACGTATTCGCACTGGTCGGTCCGAAGCGCGGCGAGGGCCGCTCGCAGCTGGCTGCCGAACTGGCGATCGCCTTTGCGCAGCTCGGGCGACGCACGCTGCTGGTGGATGCCGACCTGCGCCATCCGCGCCAACACGTGCTGTTTACTGCTGACAACCAATGGGGTCTGGCTCAGACGCTGTCCCTGGGTGAACCGCCATTTCTGCACGGCATCGAGGGTCTGCCCGAGCTGGCCGTCCTGACCTCCGGGACCATGCCGCCCAATCCGCTCGAACTGGTCTCGCACCGCCGCTTCGAGCGCCTGATCAGCGAGCTGCGCCGCCAGTACGACTTCATCGTGATCGATACGCCGGCGGTATCGCTGTATGCCGACGCGCTGCAGATCGCCACCGTGGCCCAACGGGTGGTGACAGTGATGCGCACCGAGACCACCTCATTTAAAAATATGAAGGACATGATGCGCCGACTGGCGGTGACTGAAGCGAAAATTCTGGGTGCGGTCATCAGCAAGTTCTAGCCGCCCGCCGCCGTTTCGGCACGACAGCGGCTGGAGCGCCCGTTGCCATGAAGGTCAGCGTCTGCATCGCCACCTACCGCCGCGTCGAGCGGCTGCGCGCCGTACTCGAGGATCTGGCGCGCCAGTCGCGCGTGGCCGACCAGGTGGTGGTGGTTGACAACGATCAGGCCGGCGGCGCACGCGCCCTGATCGAGCAACTGCGCGCTACCAATCCGCCGTTCGCACTCGTGTATGAGGTGCAGCCGCAGCGCAATATCGCGGCCACCCGCAACCTGACGGTCAAGCTGGCCGATGGCGAGTGGCTGGCCTTCATCGACGATGATGAGCGCGCCCCGACTGGCTGGCTGCAGCAGTTACTGGAAGTCGCCGCCGAACATCACGCCGACGGCGTGCTGGCGCCGGTCGAGCCGCAGCTGCCGGACAACGCGCCGGCCTGGATCCGGCGGGGCCGTTTCTACGATTTTCCGCATCTTCATACCGGCCAGGTGGTGCCGCTCAATCGGATGCGCTTCGGCAACGTACTGCTGCGCGCGGCGCCGCTGCGGGCCGAGCCCGGCCCGTTCGATACCCGCTACGGGCTGAGCACGGGCGAGGACGGCGACCTTCTGGTGCGTCTGGCACGCAAGGGCCAGCGCATCATCTGGTGCGATGAGGCGATCGTGTGGGAACCGATCGAGGCGCGGCGGCTGTCGCTGCACTGGCTGCTGATGCGTGCCCTGAGCGGTGGGCAGGAGTTCGCGCGTCAGACCGTCAACGGCCGGTACGGCCCGATCAGCTGGATCGGCCGGGGATTATTTTTCTGCCGCGCGCTGCTGCAGCTGCTGGTGGCCGCCGTGCTGGCGTTGCTGTGTTGGCCGGCCGGGCCGCACCGCTCCGCTCAGTGGTTGATCACCGCGTCGGCCAACCTCGGCAAGCTGTCGGTGTTCTGGGGCTGGCGCTACCGCGCCTACGCCTAAAGCGCATGAATTACCCGTTGCATCTGCTGACACTGTGCCTGCTGATCGCCTTGGCGATCCCGGCCGCTCTGGCCTGTCTCTATTTATTAGTGCAGACGCTGATGTCGGCGCAGCTGCCAGCCGCTCCGCGTTCGCGACGCTCGCTGCGATTCGACATAATCGTGCCGGCGCACAACGAGGCGGCCGTGATCGCCAAAACGATCGCCAACCTGCGCTGCATTGACTGGCCGGCCGACCGCTATCGCATCCTGGTAGTGGCCGACAACTGCAGCGACGCCTCCGCGGCGCTGGCCAGCGCCGGCGGCGCCAGCGTAATCGAGCGTTTTGATCCGACGCTGCGAGGCAAGGGCTACGCTCTGCTGGCGGGCTTCAAGCGCAGTCGCGATGACGGCTGGGCCGACGCCGTCGCGGTGGTGGACGCCGATGCGGAGGTCTCAACAAATCTGCTCGAGGCATTTGCCGCACGCCTCGATCACGGCGCGCACGCGGTGCAGGTGCATTACGGTGTGCTCAATCCGTGGGGATCCTGGCGCACGCGCCTGTTGACGGTGGCCATGGCCGCCTATCACGTGGTGCGCTCGCGCGCGCGCGAGCGCCAAGGCGTGTCGTGTGGGGTTCGCGGCAACGGCTGGTGCGTGACGCATCGGCTGTTGGCCGAGGTCAACTACGGCGCATTTTCCTTGGCGGAAGACATCGAATACGGCATCTGCCTGGCCTTGGCGGGTTATCGCGTCCACTACGCTGGCGAGGCTGACGCCAGTCAGGACATGAGTGCCAGTCCGCAGGCAGCACGCAAGCAGCGCCAGCGCTGGGAGCATGGACGCTTCCAGCTGATCCGCTCGCGCACTTGGCCGCTGCTGCAGGCGGCCTGGACGCAGCGCAGCGCAGTGTGTCTGGACCTGGCGCTGGATCTGCTGGTGCTGCCGCTGACCTATGTGGCGCTGAACGTGGCCACGCTGCTGCTTATCGCGGGGCTCGCCTGCTGCTGGGACCGGCAATTGCTGCCCTGGGTCTGGTTCTCCTGCGCCCTGATCGCGGTGTTGCTGGCCTACGTGCTGCGCGGCTGGCAGCTTAGCGGCACCGGGGCGCGCGGCTTCGTCGATCTGCTCGGTGCACCGGCATTCATCGTCTGGAAGTTGCTGCTGATGCTCAGCCGCCATTCCGGTGGGGAATGGGTCCGCACGGAGCGCAAGCACCCGTAGCGCGCGCGGCACGCAGTGACGATGCGCGCGCACGCAACATAAGACGGGCAAACGCTGAAAAAAAAGAAAGAATTTTTTACGGCGCGCAGTCGCGCAACGCTGGCAGGCCGCTTAAGCGAGCCTGAGACGCGCCTCGCGCCGCCGCTTTATGCGCGACCTTACGTGTCGGTGTTCGCGCTTTTCACCTAGAAATCCCGGCATTTCTGAATGTTCGCGCGATGAAGTTCGCGTTTCGCGCGAGCTCCTTGTAGGAATAATCTGTCACGAATTTGCGACACGTCGCAGTGTGCAGACAGATTGCCGCCTATAGACAACGGCCAGACACTGCGATCTCAGCGGTGATATTGGACGGGGAGCGTGACATGAGGAAACTGTTACGGGCAGGCGCCGTATGCGCTTTGTTTGGCATGCTGGCGGCGTGCGGCGGCGGGACCGACGCTAGCGGCACCGGCGCCAGCGGCACTTCCAGCGCTAGCATCGCCTCCACCGGCAGCTCATCGAGCAGTTCAACCGCCGGGGCTCCGGTGGTCGCCGGCTCGACCAGCTCAGCAAGCGGCAGCGTAATTCCCAGCGCCACGCAGCTGATCGACGCCTCGCATAGTAGTTGGACACTCAATAACGGCGTGGTCTACAAGAATGGTGCGGCGGCGGCCTATTCGGCCAACGTCGTCGCGCTGTTGTACTACGGCGGCGTCATCTACCAGGAAAGCAAGACCTGCTTGTGGTGGTCCTGGAACGGCAGCGGCTGGGTAGCTACCAGTAATCCCAATCCCGGCACCGTGCCGCCCTGCTCTTCTTCGGTCGCCTCGGCCGGCAGTTCTGCTGATATCCCCAATGCTGCGGTCGCGCCGACTCCGACCGGGGAGTTTGGCGTGCAGGTCAAGGGCAATCGCCTGGTCAGCGCCAAGGACGGTACCCCGATCGAGATCGTCGGCACCAACGTCAGCGGCCTGGAAACCGGCATGGTCTGGCGCTGGGCGGCGTTCGTCAACGCAGGCAGCGCTTTCTGGTCTAAAGTGCGCAACTGGAACGGCTCAGGCGTCAACGCCGTGCGGCTTCCCCTGAATGAGGCCTCGTGGCTCAATTACACCTGTTATGACGATGGCGCCGGCTCCTCCCACAGCTTCTACACGCCGATCGGTGGCGGGGCGTTCCAGCCTGACCCGAAGGACGCCTACCAGGCGACGGTGAAAAAGGCGGTCGCTGATGCCACCGCGGCCGGCCTGTACGTAATCCTCGACCTTCACTGGGGCTCGCCCAACAACGCCGTCGGTCAACCGTTATGTCCCATCGGCCAGCCGGCCTATGCCGACGCGGATCACTCACTCGCGTTCTGGAAATCAGTCGCTGATACCTTCAAGAACAACCCGGCCGTCATGTTTGAGTTGTTCAACGAGCCGTTCGGCTCGAACGTCTACACCAACTGGGTGCACCAGAGTGGTAGCAGCTACTCGGCCGGCCCGGACGCCATCATGCTGCGTGACGGCGGGGCTAATCACCCCTTCCTCGAGCAGAACAATTCCAACGGGGTGGTGCAGACCACCAACCTGACCTGGCACGTCGCCGGCATGCAGGAGATGGTCGACACCATCCGCGGCGAGGGTGCGGCCAACGTGATTCTGTCGGCCCCGATCGGCTGGGCCGGTGAGATAGAGACCTGGCTTTCCAGCAAGCCTTCTGATCCGATCGGCCAGCTCGGCATGGCCTGGCACGTATACGGTTACAAGAAGGGTCAAACCCCGGCGATGTCGGTGCTCGCAGCCGGCTATCCGGTCGTGATCACCGAGACCTATGGACTCGGCACAATCGGCGGCTATGGCTGGGCCGCATCGCACGGCATTGGCTATACCTGGTGGGGCTGGAACGATTGGGCTGGCCAGGCGCTGAGCGCGATGCTCGGTCGCGCGCCCTGGTTCGCGAGCTCCGCCCCTTAGCTCACAGCGCCGATTGGCGCCTCCACCGGCACCTGCACGCGGTGTAGAGCGCAGCGATCCCCTACGCAGCGGCCGAGAATCTCGGCCGGTGCTCGCTCGACCTCACCTCGACCTCAGCTGGCTCCTACCGCTCGCCATCGCGTGCGCTGCGCCGTGCGCTCGCCACTGTGAATGAGGGTTCATTCACCCGCTGCCGGCGCTGCGTCGCTGACTGGCGACGGGCTCGGGTCGCCGGAAAGCGACGTGTGGGGATAGGGACACTTTTACGAGGAATGCGCCGCGCGGTGTACTGAGCGCGTGATGTAAGGGCATACCCGCCGCGAGGCGGGGACGCAAAGCCTCCGGTCTCAAAGGTCCTGATTCGGACGTGAGATAGCGGGGTTGCCGGGGAAGCCTCGTGAAGCCGTGCGCTTTAGCTGCCCACCCGTCAACACCCCTCTCGCCTCCCCAGTGCCTCTGGATGCGAAGGCGCCCTTACGCGGCGTCCACCACATCTACAGAGAGACACAACATGGATACGGTCAAGCGTTGGGGAATGATCAGTGCAGTTCTGGCGAGCGTTAGCGTGGCCCTGGCTGGCTGCGGCGGCAGTGATACGACAGCAAGTGCCGGTAGCGACAGCGCCGCCAGTGTGGCGCACGCCTCGGGGATCATGTCGGGCAGCCCCGCTGCCAGCGTAGCGGCCAACAACGACTATAGCTTCGTGCCCACGGTACACAGCCCGTCAGGGCAAGGCTTGAGCTTCAGCATTCATAACAAGCCTTCCTGGGCGAACTTCAACCTCACCAATGGCTCCCTCTCGGGCACTCCGAGTACCGCTGAAGCCGGCGACTATCCGGGCATCGTGATCGCGGCCAACGATGGAGCGCAGCAGGGCGCCGTGGGCCCGTTTGCGATCCATGTGGCCCCCGCCAAGGGCGCGAGCGGCAGCTCGGGCGCTGCCTCCTCAGGCCTAAGCACCTCGGCCAATGGCACCATGGTTCCCACCGCCGCGCGCATCGTGGATGTGGCCAAGAATCAGTGGACGCTCTCCGGCGGGGTGGTTAATCAGAATGGGGCCAGCGCAGGCTACTCGGCCAACGTGACCATGCTGCTCTACTACGGCAGCACCGTATATCAGCAGAACAAGAGCTGCCTGTGGTGGTCCTGGAGCAATGGCAGCTGGGTGGCCAGTGGCAACCCCGCCCCTTCCATCACCCCGGCCTGCTCGAGCGCCCCGGCGGCCGCCTCTACCGCCACCCAGCCCTCGGTACCGGTCAGCGCCCCGACCAGCTCGGTTAGCCCCAGCGGTGGCTTCGGCATCCAGGTCAAGGGCAATAAGTTCGTCAGCGCCAAGGATGGCAGCCCGGTTCAGATCGTGGGCACCAACATCTCGGGGCTCGAGACGGGCATGACCTCGCGTTGGGCCTCGTTCGCCAACGCCGGCGCTTCCTTCTGGTCCCGTGTGATCAACTACGGCGGCAAGGGCGTCAACACCGTGCGCCTGCCCCTGAACGAGGCCTCCTGGCTCAACTACACCTGCTATGACAACGGCTCGGGTTCCTCGGGCAGCTTCTACACCTCGATCGGTGGCGGAGCCTACAAGCCCGACCCGAACAACACCTATCAGGCCACCGTGAAGAAGGCCGTGGCCGATGCCACCGCCGCCGGCCTGTACGTGATCTTGGACCTGCACTGGGGTTCGCCCAACAACGCCGCCGGTCAGCCGCTGTGCCCGATCGGTCAGCCGGCCTACGCCGACTCGGATCATTCCATCGCGTTCTGGAAGTCGCTGGCCGACACCTTCAAGGACAACCCGGCCGTGATCTTTGAGCTGTTCAACGAGCCGTTCGGCTCCAATCAGTACGGTAGTTGGGTGCAGGGCAGCACCGGGGCGGGTTCCGATGCCATCATGCTGCGCGATGGCGGGGCCGATCATCCCTTCCTCGAGCAGAACAACACCAACGGCGTGGTGCAGACCACGAGCCTGACCTGGCAGGTCGCCGGCATGCAGGACATGATCAACGCCATCCGCGGCGAAGGCGCCACCAACGTAATCTTGTCCGCGCCGATTGGCTGGGCCGGTGAGATTGAGACCTGGCTGGCCAGCAAGCCGTCCGATCCGATCGGCCAGCTCGGTGTGGCCTGGCACGTGTATGGCTATAACAAGGGTCAGGGCAACCCGTCAGCAGTGCTGGCCGCCGGCTACCCGATCCTGATCACCGAAACCTATGGCCTCAACGCCATCGGTGGTTACAGCTGGGCCGCCTCTCAGGGCATCGGCTACACCTGGTGGGGTTGGAACGACTGGGGCAGCCAGCCGCTGTCCAACGAGCTCAATCAGAACCCCTGGTACAACAGCGTCGCGCCGTAACACACACGAGGCTCGTAACCAGACTACTAACGCTTTCCCCGACCGCTGTTCGCCCCGCCGATCTCCCCGAGAGGCGGGGCTTTTTTTTGGCGTCGCGCTGCCCCGCGCGGCATGCCGGACAAACTCGAGCGCTGACAGTGGTTGCTATACTTTGCGCCAGAAAGCCATCCGGCTTAAGGCAGGTGCCCGAGATTGATCA